>VGOC01000060.1 GCA_016865865.1 Chloroflexota bacterium | reverse complement strand
ACAAGAATCTCACTGCTAAGGTACTACGCATCGTCTGGGACTACGCCCAGAAGATGAGGCCCCTGCGGGGCAGTTGAAATAATGTTCATTTCCCTTTAGACTCAAGACATAACTTCGTGGAGGATAAAGGGATGACAGAAATTCTGGATCAGTACAGTGAGTACTACGCTGACTTGTTGGAAAACACCTATGACTGTGTGGATCGGATTGTTCTCAATGCCTACTATCGCATGGGTCAGACGCCAGGCGGCTTTCGCACTTGGTGGAGGCAACTGATGGGTTCGGATGAAGATTTGGATAATACCCATCTGATGCGCTTGGCTGGACGTTTCAGTCGCCGTGTTCGCGCGCATGCGAAGGCACACCAAATCCCTGTCATGGATTGTACGCCAGGAGAGCGGAAACATGAAATCGCCGAGGAACATTTTCCAAAGGATCCGAGTTTCATCGGTGTCTTTCTGATCCTGGCGGCGCGTGCGCCTGCGCCGGTGTGGAATGCGCAATGTTCCAAGAGCGGCAAAATCATCAATCTTGCCAGGAAGTATCCTTACGTGAACCACTACTCGTTCCACATTCTCGATCCTGATTGGGGGCATGTCACCATCAAGATGAGCGGTCATGCGCCTTTCGGTGCGCAGATCATCTTGAACGGCCATGAGTATGTGGCCTGTCAGGCCAGAAAGGAAGGCATCCAATTCACCAAGGAAGGCAATTGTTTTACGCACATCTCCGACGGTCTCCGCCTGGCGCAAATTGCAGACACCTTGTCCTCCCCAGACATCATAGGGCAATTGTCCCAAGTGTGTGAGCGTTGGATTTATTCGGCTTGCTTGTGCTTTGGGCTGGATCTGGCCGAGCAGGAAAAAACCAATTTTCGTTACGACTACTCGATCTACCAGGAAGAATACAGTCGCAATCTGCTCTTCTTGCGAGGCAGCCAACTGGAGCAAGTCTTTCAAGGGACGATTGATCGCACCCGCCGCATGTTGGAGGTTCAGACGCTCAAGACCATCTTCGGAACCAAAAGGCGTCCCTTTCGACATCAGGGTCACAAAGCACCTCGCTGCGAAGTCGTGGTCGAGAGACCTGAGTATGACTTGACGGTCTTCAAAATCCATTTCGGAAAGATCACCGCCAAGATGTATACCAAAGGCGAACGCGTCTTGCGCATTGAGATCATCGTTCACAACACAAAAGAACTGCACTGTGGCCGCTCGCTGCCCAAGTTCTCCGAGATTGTCTTGCGGTTGAAGGAAATCTTGAACCGTTTCTTGAATGCCCTGCGCTGCGTAGATGTGGCGACTGTCTCGGACGATAGCCTGGAGAATTGGCTCCAACCCTCCCAGGTGGGACGAACCCGCGTCGGCGGGGTGAACCTCAACCAACCCAGAATGCGCACCGTTCTCGAAGCCGTTATCGCATTGGCTGTCGCTCCCCACGGCTTTCGCTGTGCTGATTTGGCTGATAAAGTGCAGAACAGCGCCCTCCCCGATTACACCCCTCGCCAGGCTGCTTACGACCTGAAGAAACTGCGCGGCAAAAACCTGGTGCGCAAGATAGATAACTCGCGCCGCTATGAACCCCTTCCCGAAGGCTTGCAGAACATGGCCGCTTTGCTCATCCTGAGGGAAAAGGTTCTCAAGCCCGTCCTGGCAGGAGCAGGAAAACCAAACGGGCGCAAACCGAAACATCAAAGCCAGGTTGATCTCCATTATGCAAATATGCAAGCCGAACTGTATAACTTGTTTCAGACAATTGGCATTGCCGTGTAGTACATCGTAAAGCAAATCTTTGACAAAAGCGAGCATCTGGTAGAAAATAGCCAGATGAACAAACAACACATACAACTCAGTCCAACAGATCGAGAGTATCTCGAAGCCTTGATTAGCAAAGGCGAACTCAAGGCAAAAACCTATCGTCGTGCGCTATCCTTACTTGAATTGGATCGCGGTCAAACCTATACGGCAGTGTCCCAAACGGTCAAAATGACCATTGGGACGGTGTCCACATTGGCAGAACAATATCGAGAAAAAGGGTTACGTGCATTGTCTGATCGTCCACGCTCCGGCAGGCCCGTCAAGATAGATGGGGAACAGCGAGCAAAAATCACAGCTCTGGCCTGTAGTACGCCACCAGAAGGACATGCGAAATGGAGTTTGCGCTTGTTGGCAGATAAAGTGGTCGAACTTGACTTTTGCGAGCAAATCTCGCATACGCATGTGCGTACGATTCTAAAAAAAACGTCCTCAAGCCACACCTGAAACAAACCTGGTGCATTGGTACATTGGATAGTCGCTTTCTGGCAAGGATGGAAACACTATTAGCGCTCTATAAGCTGCCTTACGATCCGAATTATCCTGTGATTTGTTACGACGAGCGACCCTGTTACTTGATTGGTGAAACGGTTGCGCCACTGGCGATGCAAAGTGGTCGGGTTCGCAAAGAACATTATGCGTATGAGAAACTGGGCTCCTGCTCCTTGCTGGCAATGATCGAACCATTGACTGGACAACGCCTGGCACAAGTTCACCCACAGCGCACCAAAAGAGAATACACTCTCTTTTGTCAGTCAGTAGCGGCGAAGTATCCGAATGCCATCAAAATCAGGATGGTTCAGGATAATTTGAATACACACGACGCCAGCGCTTTCTACGAAAACCTACCGGCGGATGAAGCCCGGGCCTTGACAGAACGATTTGAGTTCTACTACACACCCAAATCAGCCAGTTGGCTCAATATGATCGAGATTGAGTTCTCTGCGCTTTCCAGGCAGTGTCTCAATCGGCGCATTCCAACCATTGAAAAACTCGAACACGAAATCCTGGCTTTGGTCGCGGAGCGGACCGAACACAAAATCAAGATCGATTGGCAATTCTCCATTGAAACTGCTCGCTCTAAACTCAATTCACACTACGTTGCCGTTCAATCTGCCAATGAAAAATTCAATATAACTTAGTTTACGATGTAGTAGTCTGATCCACAAAGTTTTGTCGTTATTGGCACTCTAAGTGCATATCCGTGGTCTTCGTATAATCGCGCTAAAAATGAGTCAATAGCAGCTTGCTCATGCGGCTGGAGAAGGGTAGTAAAATGCTCCCTGAAAGCACTCATGACCCCACTGTTCTTGCTTCTGGCCAACCTCTTTGTCGCCAATAGCGCGTTAGCAGCGTAGAAAACCGCGTAATAAGCCCGGTTCACGGCAGAAGCATATAAGCCGTTATCCAGCATAAGCTGCGCAACATCATTTACCACTCAACATTCACCATTCCGCCCATGATATAATCACCGCCATTATGACTAAAGTAACTTCCATCCCCAAACCTGATATCGAAACCGCCGAAGAGCCGCTCCTGGAAACTTCGCACGAAGGGCCGGTTGAAGAAGCGGCCGCCGCGCCCGATGACAGCAAAACCTTGATCTTCCAGCGCTCTCACGTATACGCCGCGCTGCTCCCCCTGGCTTTCGTCGCCGGACTGGCGGTAGGCTACCTGTTCTGGGGCCGCGCTTCGGCGAAGACAGTCGCTCCGGCTGAAGCGCAAAACCCGGCCGCGCAGGCTCAGTCCCAGGAAGTGCAACGCTACGATGTCCCCGAAGACGATGATCCTGTCTGGGGTCCCGATCAGGCATCCATCACGATCATCGAGTTCAGCGATTACGAGTGTCCCTATTGCCGAAAGTGGCATCTCCAAATCTGGCCGCTGATTCGAGAGGCTTATCCCGATCAGGTGCGCCTGGTCTACCGAGATTTTCCGCTCACCAACATCCATGCCAACGCCATCCCCGCTGCTGCGGCTGCCAATTGCGCTGGGGAGCAGGACGCCTATTGGGAATTCAGCGACCTGCTCTTTAGCATGGAGCTGGAATTGAGCGCTGTCTCATACGAGCAATATGCCAGCGGTTTGGGCCTGGATATGGGGGTCTTCTCTGAATGCCTGGAGAGCGGACGCCAGGACGAGGAAGTTCAGGGCGATTATGAATATGCCGCCAACCTGGGTGTGCGCTCCACGCCGACGTTTTTCATCAATGGCATTGCTGTAGTCGGCGCGCAGCCCTTCGAGGTTTTCCAGCAAGTGATCGAGGCCGAACTGGCCGGGGAGATTCCATAAACAGCGAATTTGAAGATACGCTGCGCGATGGCATCACGGCGGCAAAAAGCGGGAACGAGAAATTAGCCCGGCGATTATTGGAACGCGCCGCACAAATGCAGCCAAACGACGCCCGCCCCTGGCTGTGGCTGACCGAAACTACCACCGACCCGGCCGAAAAACGCCAATACCTGGAATCAGCCGTGGCAGCCGAACCTCACAATATGGCCGCGCGCAGGGGATTGGCGCTGCTCGCCGGCAAACTACGCCAGGACGAGCTGCTGCCCCTCGGCGCAGGCATCCAGCCGCGCCGGGAGCAAAGCCCGCTGGACGCCCATACCGAACAGAGATTTGTCTGCCCGAAGTGCGGCGGTCAGGTGGAATTCGATATCCACACACAGAAAGTCGCCTGCCTCTACTGCGGCTTCACCCAAGAGATCGAACCGCAGCGCGCCGCGGGCGTCTCCGAGCAAGTCCTGGATTTCGTGCTACCGACAGCGCGCGGCCATCATTGGGCCGAATCCCAACACTATCTGCGCTGCGCAAGTTGTGGCGCGGGAAGCCTTTGGGAGGCATGCCAAAGCGCCTTGAGCTGCCCTTACTGCGGCTCGAATCAGCTCATCGAATCCGAAGAGACCGCCAACCTGGTTGATCCGCACGCCATCGGGCTGATGGAGGTAGATGAGCATAAGGCACGCCAACTGGTCGAAGATTGGCTCGGCAAGGGCTGGTTCTCGCCCGATGATTTGATCAGTTCTACTCGCAAAACCACCCTGCGCCCGGCCTACTATCCCTTTTGGACCTTCGACGGCACGCTCGAATTGCACTGGCGCTGCGAGGTCAACGAAGGCGACAGCGACGCCCCCAACTGGGTCGCTCGCAGCGGCGTCGAATACAGGCTGTTCGATGATATCCTCATCAACGGCAACCGGGCGATTTCAGCAAAAGAAGTCAAAGCGATCAGTCCCTTCAAGCTGAAAGACATCGTCGAATTCCAACCCCAATACCTGGCTGGCTGGCCCGCCCTGACCTATGACATCCCCCTGGCGCAGGCTACGCTGGACGGGCGCGAGCAGGTCATCCGTGAGGTGCGCCGCAGCCTGCATCGCCGGGTGCTGCCCGGCAAAGAGAAGCGCAACCTGACCACCGGCGCGGTCAACTGGAGCGGGATGACCTTCAACTATGTGCTGCTGCCCCTGTGGGTTGGACGTTATCGCTACAAAGGGCAGGATTTTACCTTCTGGATCAATGGACAAACCGGCGAGATCGGCGGAGATAAACCGCGTGACAGGCTCAAAGCCGCGGCCATCATCGCGAGTATCCTCTTGACGATCGTTGCGGTGATTGCCTTCTTGCTGGTTCTGGCTGCCGAAATGGGTTGGCTGACATTCTGATCATGAATTGACAATTGCCAATTACTAACTGTCAACTTATAATCCTCCAACCTCCACCTTCCACCTTCCAACCTCCAACCTCCAATCATGACCCTACCTCTCGATTTCCAATCCATCATCATCAAGCTACAAGATTTCTGGGCCGCGAAGGGCTGCCTGATCTGGCAGCCCTATCACAGCGAAGTCGGCGCGGGGACGATGAACCCGGCCACCACGCTGCGCGTGCTCGGCCCCGAACCCTGGAACGTGGCCTATGTGGAGCCGTCCATCCGCCCCGATGATGGGCGATATGGCGAAAACCCCAATCGTTTCTACCAGCACATCCAATACCAGGTCATCCTCAAACCGGCCCCGGAGAATTCTCAGGAAGTCTACCTGGAATCGCTGGTCGCCTTGGGGATAGACCCGGCCAGGCACGACATCCGCTTCGTGGAAGACAACTGGGAATCGCCAGTCACCGGCGCCTGGGGCCTGGGCTGGGAGGTCTGGTTGGACGGGCTGGAGATCACCCAATTTACTTATTTCCAGCAATCCGGCGGGCAGACTCTCGACCCCGTCTCCCTGGAGCTGACCTACGGCATGGAGCGCATCGCCATGGCCCTGCAAGGCGCACGCGATTTCCGAGTCCTGAAGTGGAATCAGGATCGCACCTATGGCGATGTTTATCTGACCAACGAACAGGAGTCGAGCAAATACGCCTTCGAGCTGGCAAACGTCGAACGCCTGCGCCAGTTGTTCGATCTCTACGAAGCCGAGGCGCAGGTCTGCCTGGAACACCGCCAGGTTTTGCCAGCCCACGATTACATGCTCAAGTGCTCGCACACCTTCAACATCCTCGACACGCGCGGCGCCATCGGCGTCACCGAGCGAGCCGGGTTCTTCCGCCGGATGCGCGGTCTTTCGCGGCGCGTCGCCGAGACTTATATCGAGCAGCGACAGCGGTTGGGATTTCCATGGCTGGGTGAGCAGTTAGCAGTTAGCAGTCAGCAGTCGGCAGTCAGCGCTGCATCGCTTCCCACCCCCCGCTCTCCGCTCCCTGTTGACCGCTCCCCGCTCCTCGTAGAAATCGGAACCGAAGAGCTACCCCCTGCCGATCTCGAAAACGCCATGACTCAACTGCGCGCCAGCGTCCCCGCCATACTCGCCGATATGCGCCTGGAACACGGCCAGGTAAATGTCTTCGGCACCCCTCGCCGTTTGGTAGTTCACGTCGAAAAGCTGGCCCCGCTGCAGAACGACCTAGAAGAACTGGTCAAAGGTCCACCAGTATCGCGAGCCTTCGACGCCAATGGAACTCCCACCAAAGCTGCCGAGGGCTTTGCCCGCTCCAAGGGAGTCTCCGTGGGTGAACTCGAAACCCGGGAGATAGAAGACGGTGAATATGTGGTTGCCGTTGTGCGGCAGGCAGGCCGCCCGACCCCTGATGTGCTCGTCGAAGCCCTGCCCAGGCTGATCGCTGACATCCGCGTCGCCAGGACCATGCGCTGGAATGCGACCAACGTGGCCTTCTCGCGCCCCATCCGCTGGCTGATGGCCTTGCACGGCGAGAGCGTGATCCCCTTCGAATATGCCGGGTTGATCGCCGGGAACGCCACCCGCGGCCTGCGCTTCAACGCCGCTGATAACCTGATCGTCGAACACCCTGCCGATTACTTCGAGATAATGCGCGCTCAGGGCATCCTGCTCGATCCGCAGGAGCGGGCAGACAGCATCGAGAGACAGATCCACGCCCTGGCCGAGAAAGCGGGTGGCCAGATTCTCGACGACCCTGATTTGCTGCTCGAAGTTACCCATCTTGTCGAGGCGCCCACCGCCTTGCTGGGCGAGTTCGACCCTCATCACCTGGAGCTGCCCCGTGAAGTGCTCATCTCGGTGATGAAGAAACATCAACGTTACTTTCCCATCTCCCCCTCCCCTGAAATCGGGGTAGGGGCCGGGGGTGGGGGTCTGCTACCTATGTTCATCACCGTCGCTAACAAATCTCCCGAAGGTTTGGAACCTTCGGGAGGCTATTCGCTGATTATCCGCGGAAACGAGGATGTCCTCCGCGCCCGTTTTGCAGACGCTGCCTACTTCGTGCGCCAGGACATGAGATCGAAGTTGGAAGACTTCCTACCTCGACTAGAAAAATTGACTTTCCAGACCGAGCTCGGCTCGATGTTGGACAAGGCGCGACGGGTCGAACGTTTGGCGGGCGCGCTGACCCCCATGCTTGGTCTTACCCCCGAGGAGCAAGCAACCACGCGCCGCGCCGCTCAACTCAGCAAAGCCGATCTCGCCACGCAGATGGTCGTGGAGATGACTTCTCTGCAAGGCGTGATGGGCTGCGACTACGCTCTGCATTCTGGCGAAACCGGGGAAGTAGCTGCCGCCATTTTCGAGCACTACCTGCCACGCTCCGCCGGCGACATCACCCCCACCACCAAACCCGGCCTGACCGTGGGCCTGGCCGACCGCCTGGATTCGCTGGCCGGTCTGTTCGCCGCCGGGCTGGCCCCTTCGGGGAACAAGGACCCCTTCGCTCTGCGCCGCGCCGCCCTGGGTCTGGTCGGCAACCTGATCGAGTGGAAACTGCCCCTCGACCTGCGAGCAGCCCTGGAGGTCGCCGCGAACAACCTGCCCATAGAGGCCTCGCCCGCTTCACAGGCCGAATGTCTTGCTTTCATCGTCGAACGTCTGCGCAATATCTTCCTCGATCAGGGCTATGCTCATGATGTCGTGGATGCCGTAGTTGTCGCCCAAGGCCACGATCCGGCTCTCGCCGCCCAGGCTGTAAAGGAACTCAGCATTTGGGTCGCCCGTGACGATTGGGACGCCATCCTGCCAGCTTATTCGCGCTGCGTGCGCATAACACGTGATTACGTTTCACGTTTCACGTATCAGATGCTTCCGGACACCGAGCCTTCAGAAAAAGCCCTGTTCGCAGCAATCGAGGTTGCCGAACAGAAACTACGTGACGCGTTGCACGTGACGCCTGACACTTTCTTGAACGCTTTCACCCCGATGATCCCAGCCATCAACCAGTTCTTCGATGATGTTTTGGTGATGGTCGAGGATGAAAAAGTACGCGCCAACCGTCTTGCGCTTCTGCAGCGAGTAGCTGCGCTGGCGGATGGCGTCGCTGATATGAGTAAATTAGAGGGTTTTTAGGCACTACCGCAAAAGTCACTATGAGTCATGGGAGGCAGGGAGCACTTTCCAGCGCTGGACAAGTTTTTGGAGTTGCTTTTCGGATTGTGGAACGGAACGAGTATGCAATCTGAAGGGAGCGCGGTGTAGTTGTACGCGCTGGCGTTCTTGCAAGAATTGGTCATATTGTACGTGGGATATAGCGGCAATGGTTTCGAGTAGGGAAGCCGGGCCGGGAATGAGTTCCCAATTTTCCAGTGGATTCGCTTGCAGCAGAATCAAGTCTGCGCGCTTGCCTGTTTCGATGGTTCCAAATTCATCGGATTTTCCCAGCGCTTCAGCCGCATTGCGCGTGCCTGCCTCAATCGCCTCACACGGACTGAGGCCTGCATCCACCAGGTAAGCCAGCTCTTCGTGGACAGAGAATCCTGGAATATGATATGCCTGCGCCGCGTCGGTGCCGAGCAAAATACCCGTGCCAGCCTCGTGTAAAGCCGCGACCATCCGACGGTTCAGGTCTTCCATTCGTTCAGGATAATCTACGCCCTGATATGTGTGAGATTTTGCCGCCATCATATACAGGAACGGCGAGAACATCCGCGTGCCGGGCGAAACGTAAATCATCCACGGCTGGTTTTGCAGTCGTTCGAATCCTTCGGGCGTTTCCTTGCTCTTGGGATATTCACTGAGCGCAAACACCTGCCTCACGCGTCTTGATGGCATATTCCTCCAATTGATCTTCCTGGATGATGAACCTCACCGCGTCGGGATCAATGTAGCCGGTCAAATGTTCGATGGTTCGTTGTCCGCTTGCCAAAACGCCATCCAGCCCAATCGCGAAGGGCACATGCCCAACGACAGGAATACCTTCCTCTTGTGCGGTTTCGATGATGGCTCGATACACATCGGGCGAAAGATGATCGTATACTTTGATAAAGTCATATCCCTGACTCGCCTGCCACTTCACCGACTCCCTGGCTGACTCGGGCGTATCGAACACGCCCGCCAGTGGGTGAAATGAAGGGGAACCTTCCATCGTGGGACCCGCGCTATAAATCGTTGAACCGAACAACTTGCCCTGTTCAATCTGCTTCCGTAACACCAGTTGATCGGGGAATCCAAACCGTAACATCTTCCCGGTGCTGCCCCACATGTTGCGGACGCTGGTCACTCCGTTGGCAACCAACAGCAACATATCGTTTTCGTACTGGATATGGATGTGCATGTCCACCAAGCCGGGCATGAGATATTTTCCCTGCCCATCCACTACCAACGCCTCACGCGGGACCTGAACCTGCTCGCTGGACCCAAGCGACTCAATCACTCCATCGCGCACGATGACGGTCTGGTCTTCCAAGACCCGCTCGCTATCCATCGGGATGACATTAACATGGGTAAAGGCCACAAGGTTATTGTCGTTTTTCAATGAGCCAGAGAAACGATAGATGTATGGCTTGTCAAAGGATAATATGCCTGCGTTTGCCAGATAGAGGGACAGCAGACTCACAACGAAAAATAAACCAGACAAGAAACGACGAAATTTCATTTCTGTTTCCTTTGACAAGATTCAGTCTGCCGCAGCCGCTTCAGCGGCAGCCATCTTCGGCGCGCGTTCGCGGAGCAGATCTTTCCTGCTCATATCGAACCCAAACGACAGTTTCAACGCATCCTGCGCGCAGACGGTGATACAGGTTTGGCAGAGGGAGCATTCTGTAGAAAGTACGCGCTGGTTGTTGAGAACGTAGTCGCTGATACGCACATCCATAGGGCACATCTTCTCGCAGGCATCGCAGTCATTGCATTGACCTGCGCCCTGTCCGATCTTTATGATCGAGAAACGTGAAGTGATCTTGAGCGGCACGCTGACGGGGCAAACGTACTTGCAGAAAGCGCGGTTGTCTTTGAGCGCGTACGCCAGCACGATTCCCACCGCGTAGTAGAGCAGGTTGCCGATGATGAACCACGTCACAGCGATCGTGCCTGTCGCGCCGTCGCGGAATCCAACCACATAGACGAGGAGCAGGACAATGCCCAGGCTGAGGAAAAAGTGCAGGTAGCGCAACCAGCCATACTGTCGCGGGAGGCGTCCGCTGGGGCGTTTGAACGGCAGCAGGTCGAGGATCATCACCGTCCAGCAGGCCCATCCGCACCACATCCGCCCGAAGAGCAGAGGGCCGAAGATCTTGGCGATGGCGTAATGGATGACGCCCATCTGGATCACGCCCGTCAGCAGGCCAAAGAGTGCGCCTTCGATTTGCGTGTTCTCGTGTCCCATGAAGATGGCGAAGCCGACGAGGAAAAGGCCGACCAAAAAGAGCGTCAGGCGGCGGCCGATCGGTTTCTGTTTTTTGGGAAGCGTGCCATAGAGGCCAAGGCCAATCCCCAGCGATATGCCGATATAACCGAACATGATGAGTGGCTGGGTGTAGCCAGAGGCAAGAAAGCCCCACAAGCCGACCCCCACGAATGCGACCATGACCACCAGGGGGACGACCAGGTTCTTGAAAGTGAAATTCTGCTTGAAGGTGTTGGTTTTCATTCTGCCTCCTCGAATGGCAAAGGTTTCACCCATTGTAGGCAAAATGCCCCAGCCTGCCATTGCCCATTCAGACATATTGCGTTGTCCGTTCGGACATTGTCCGACTGGACAATACACATACCGCACAAGTTGGCTATAATAAGCGTGGAGATTTTATGAATAGCAACGCGTAAACCGCTTCCATCTTCGACGAAAGCCTCAAGCAGAACCGCCCGCTTTACTGGGTGTTGATGGTCGCGATCGGTTTCCTCTATTATTGGGCGCTCAAAAACGTCCCCGCGCTTTCCGAGCCGACTCATTTCATCACATTCACGACCCTCATGTTGATTCATGCCCTTCTGCATTGGGCAGGTCCCATTGTGGCGGCGCGTCGGCAATGGCTGATTCCTTACTTCATCATGCAGGGCGCGTTGATTTTCGCCATCGTTTACATGGCGCCTGGCGGCGGTTTCATCTATGGTCTCTATTGGGCAATGGGGGGCGAAGCCGCCATGATCCTTGTGGATCTGCGCGCCGCCAGTATCACTATCGGGGCTTACATGGCTTTGTCTGCAGTCAATTTCGGATTAACGCTCGGATGGGATCAACTTCCATCGCTCCTCGCCTACATCGCGCCGATGACGTTCTTCATCCTCGTCTACGCATTGATGTTCCAACGCCAGGCCAAGGCGCGGCGACAAACCCAGTCGCTTCTCGCGGACCTCGAGGCGGCTCACCGTCAACTGGCCGAATACGCCGTTCAAGTGGAATCCCTCACCCTCGGACGCGAGCGCGAACGCATGGCGCGCGAACTCCACGATACGCTCGCCCAGGGACTGGCTGGCTTGATCCTGCAACTCGAAGCAGTGGACACGCACCTAGCGCGCAGCCAAACCGACCGCGCCCAAAAGATCGTCGCTCAGGCCATGTCCCGCGCCCGCTCCACCCTTGCTGACGCGCGCCGCGCCATTGACGACCTGCGCGAGGAGCAGGCCATCGTGGACGTGGAATCCGCCGTCCGCGCCGAAGCCGAACGATTCACTTCCGCAACGGGAATTCATTGCAACCTCGACTTGGAAATCACCTCCCACATCCCCGATTTTGTCGCAGAGCACATCTTGAAAATCGTCTCGGAGGGATTGACTAACATCGCCCGCCACGCCCGTGCCAAGAACGTTGATCTCCAAATTGATGCATACGATGGCAGACTCTACTTGGAAATCAAAGATGATGGCTCTGGATTCGACACAAACCAGATCGGCAAGAGCGGTCGTTATGGCTTGATCGGAATGCGCGAGCGGTCCCGCCTCGCGGGAGGTACACTTGAAATTCAAAGTAAGCCGAATGAAGGAACAACTCTGAGACTGAGGCTGCCGCTTTAATTCTGTCATTGCGAGCGAAGCGAAGCAATCTTCACCTGGGCGAACGGGAGATTGCTTCGGCGGGAGAGCACCGCCTCGCAATGACATGTGACCAGAAAGGACTCGAATGATCCGTGTATTGATTGCTGACGATCACGAAGTAGTGCGTGATGGATTGAAACTTATCCTCGAAACCGAGGAGGATTTCGAAGTCATCGGCGAGGTGGGCGATGGAGCCACAGTCGTCCAACTGACGGAAGAACTCCAGCCCGATGTAATTCTGATGGACTTGCGTATGCCTGGCATGGACGGCCTACAGGCCATCGAGAAGATCCATACTCAGAGGCCGAATATGGCGGTCGTGATCCTCACCACTTACAACGAAGACGATCTGATGATTCGGGGATTGCGCGCCGGTGCGCGCGGCTACCTGCTCAAAGACACCAATCGCCAGACGTTGTTCGATTCCCTTCGAGCCGCGGCTCGAGGCGAGGCGCTCTTCCTGCCTGAGGTCATTGCCCGTGTGCTGAACCATTCCACGGGGGAGAGGCCGCGCGGCGAGAATTCCGTCCTGACCGAGCGTGAACTCGAAGTTCTGAGAGCCGCTTCGCTCGGTGAGCGTTCGAAAGAGATAGCAATTCATTTGGGAATTTCAGAACGCACAGTCAAGGCTCATCTGGACAGCGTCTACAACAAACTGGGAGTCGACTCGCGCGCCGCGGCCGTCGCGACCGCTTTCGAGCGGGGATTGCTGACGAAGTAGTTACGTTGAAGGCATCCCGTCCAACCGTGGTGGTTCCGGTGCGGGCAACGTCTGCAAAGATATGGCGGATGATCAAGCCGTATCGGGCGGAAAAGCGCTCCACTTCATCCTGCTCCTGTTTGACGCTCAACTCTTGCGCCAATCCGCCTGAATCGCGCAAATACACCCAGACCGTGGAGCCGACGAAGAGCCAGGTGCCGAGAGCCGGAATGAAACTGCGGATCATCTCCAGGCCGACCCTGTCAATTTGCGCCCTATAATGTGCCAGTAGTTTGCGCCCAAAGTGTACCACCACTTTGCGGCCGGATGTGCCAGTTGAGATCGGCAAACTCCTGAAGAGGAAGATGAACGACGGGAGAAGGTGTTGTCCCCTTCGGGGATGCTTCGCGATCCGCGATGGGGCTGAGGGTGGTCCGCTTTGGGAAAGATGAGGTGGTGAGGGACTTGTCCACGGTGTTGGGGAAGATTCGTGAACACATTTCCAGTAATTTTCATGGTTGACCCTAAAAAATATTTGATATAAAATAGGGCGGATATTGAAGGAGTTTGCCCATGTCCACACCCATTTTCAAACGAACCGTTGTAACTGAAATTTCCAAGTACCTGCACTCGGACGATATCGTCGTCATTCACGGCGCGCGGCAGGTCGGGAAAACTTCCATTTTGATGTACTTGCAAGATCAACTCGAATCAGCGGGTGAACGCGTTTATTACATTGACCTGGAGGATAGCCGCTTCGTGTCTACATTGGATAAGGGCGTGGATGAGTTTGTCACGTATTTGGGCGAACAGGGATTTGACCTGTCCATGTTCAAGAAATCGGGGAAGAAGCTTTTCGTATTGATTGACGAAATTCAGTATCTTGCAAATCCATCTTCCTTTTTGAAATTATTGGCGGATCATCATCGCTATTTGAAAGCTATTGTTTCGGGATCATCCAGCTTCGAGATGAAAAGCAAGTTTAAGGACTCGCTGGTCGGCAGGACGGTCAACTTCGAGATTTATCCGCTGTCGTTTCGGGAATTTTTATTGTTCAGAAACATTCCGTTCGTCCCAGCCGAGCGATACACCGAAAAGAAAACCGCCGAATTGAAGTCTCTGTTTTCAGAATTTGCGATGTATGGTGGCTACCCCAAAATCGTGCTGACTCCCGAAGTCAGCATGAAGGAAAGGTACCTGCAACAGATCATTGATACGTACATCCGCAAGGACATCCGCGACCTGGCGGAGATCAAGGATGTCAGCAAGTTCAACCGCCTGCTGGAAGTCCTGGCTTCGCAAAGCGGGAATCTGTTGAATGTCAGCGAATTGAGCGTCACCTGCTTGCTCTCGCGTGAGACCGTTGAGCGTTATCTGTTTTTGTTGGAACAGACCTACATTGTTCGGCTTGTGCGCCCATATAGCCGTAATCTCCGCTCGGAACTGACCAAGACGCCGAAGATTTTTTTCTATGACACGGGTCTCATGCAGATGCTGTGGCTAAAACAACTGCTAAGGGAAGTGTTAGGATCGGTCTTTGAAACCAGCATATTTGCCGAATTGATAAAAACACAGGGCGCGGACAATGTATTTTATTGGCGCACACAGGACAAGAAAGAAATTGACTTTATTCTTCGATCAGGGAAAGATATTATTCCGATTGAAGCGAAGTTAAGTTTTCCCCGAAATATTCCGACAGGGATCCTTACTTGGAAAGACACCTTTGGCGTTGAGGATGCATTGGTCGTTGGATTGAATGGGACTTCAGGAGAAGTTGGATTTATCTATCCATGGCAGTTGCCAGAGTGAATCCAACAAGCGGATACAGGCGAATAAGCTAGGAGTCCACTTTCGGAGGCAGCAAGTCATTCAGAGATTCATCGTCGATTTTTACTGTCACAGGGCGGGGCTGGTCGTGGAGGTGAATGGGGATGTCCACGACTTGCAGAAAGAGGAAGATGAACGACGGGAGAAGGTGTTGTCCCCTTCGGGGATGCTTCGCGATCCGCGATGGGGCTGAGGGTAGTCCGCTTTGGGAATGATGAGGTGGTGAGGAACCTGTCCGCGGTGGGGGGGGAGGTCAAAGATTTGATTTCGGAATAGCAGAAATCAGCGCACGCAAAGCCTTATTCACCTGCTCGGATGATTTGAAAACTTTCGCCACATCAGGTTCGATCATGACGATTAGGGGTTCATCCTTCATCCGCGCGGCAAAACGGTTGAGCTTCGCCTTTTTATAATCAAAACGATACTCAGAAGCCATTTCCTGAACTTTACGGGGTTTGGTTGTGGGCGTTTTCTTCATAGTCTTTGATTTCCTGCCGCGTCGCTGGACGCGCGCTAATAATCCGAACAACATCTTCAATTCTTTCCACGAAGCACACCAAAATCATCCGTCGCAAAGTAGACATCCCAATGATGATTTCATGATGTTCCTGTTCCGAATGGGTCTCGTCATCGAAGATAAATGCAAGCGGGTCTTTGAAAACGGTGACCGCTTCATCGAAACTGACGCCGTGTTTACGGATATTGCTCAATGCTTTGGCGGGATCCCATTCGAATCGCATGGTTATATTTTACACCAGTTCATGTTAGCAGGGATTGCGGGATTCATCGGCGATTTTTTGCTGTCACCCCGTAAAGATCACACGGGGTCTTCGACAAGGCGGGGCTGGTGGTTGAGTTCGATGGGGATGCCCACGATATGCAGAAATGGGAAGATGAGAGGCGGGAGAAGGTGTTGTCCGCGCTGGGCTGAGGATTGTCCGCTTTGGGAATGATGACGTGATGAGGAACCTGTCCGCGGTGGTGGGGAAGATCAGAGAGTTGCTATTCTTCTGAAATCAGCGGCTCTAAATTTCTCAACAAGGCGGGAACGGCTTCTGTGGCGGCGAGATAGATCTTGTCCATCTTCACTTCGCCATATTCATGCGCCAGAATATTTCGCAGAACTTCGCATGCGGAACGCCATTGATAATTTCCGTGATTTCCAGCGCGTATTTCCGCATATCCCACAGCGCGGCCTCCTGCTGCAACCGAAACTGTAACCGCAGAGAACCCTTCCCTTTGATCAACTCAGCGCAGGCGCGGAGTTCGCTGAGAGAATGTAAGGCAAAACTCTGCGATCTCCGCGCATTCTGCGGTTCGAAGATTTGCGCGTATGAGGCAAATCTTCGATGGCAATACCTTACTCGCGTTTCTGGATAGTAGTGCCCCCAAGGGGCTACTGTATATACGGATAATACAAAGCCGAGAGGGAGACTTGGTCTTTCTGGAGAGATATCTGGAGAACGAATACTTATTTGCCTTTCAACACCCTCGTCAACGCCGCCCAGACCGGGCAACGGTCATACACACCAAGGAAGGCGATTACCGCTCCGATCCCTATAACCAGCCAGTTGCCAATCGATCCACCGATGACTACAAATAACGTGCCTGCTCCGATGCGCAGGATACGATCAAAGTGTGTCATGGGGATCTTTACCTGCTGCCCGGTTGCCAGTGCCTCGAACGCGGAACGGTAATCGGCTTCACCCCGGGCACCGGTTACGCGTCCCACTTCCTTCCCAGCTTGAAAGGCCATTACGGTCGGAATTCCAGTGATATGATATTTTTCAAGCACATCACGCGCTTGATCGGCGTTGATGGGCAGGAAATCCACCCGGCCAGCATATTCCCGCGCCAATTTCTCCAAAACGGGTTTGGTCATCCGGCAGGGAGCGCACCACGGTGCCCAGAAATCCACGATTACCGGCTTGCCAGCATTGTGTATCTTTTCCTGGAAATTTGATATGTCCATGGGTTTCGTGTTGGAGCGGATGAGTGATCATCCGCTCCAAGTTGGATTGCTACTTACTCTTGTAGGTGCTGATCTTGAAAGGGGCATACAGCGGGCAGAAGGCGACGATGGCAGTCAGCAGGAAGACAGCGCCGAGAACGACGAGAACGATGCCGAGTATGCCGGTGACGATCCCGCCAAAGTAAAGATAAGCAAACACAGCGGACAGGATTACACGGATGATGCGGTCAAGATTGGACATGTTGCGTTTCATATATAAATCTCCTATTGAGTATAGATTGGATGTTATTGATACCCCTATTTTAGGAGATTTGATCTGGATTGTCTGTGACAAAGTCACACAGATGAAATCGATTGTAGCCCCTCAAAATCCAAGACTTCAAGTGTGCCGCGTCCAGGTTTGACCAATCCCTGCCTGGCCAGATCCTCCAGGATGCGGCTGATCACCTCGCGTGAGCTGCCTAGGTCCACGGCGATCTCCTGGTGGGTGATCCGTAAAATCGAACCTACCTCCGCCTTGCGGAGCAGGAGTTCTGCCACGCGTCGGTCCATGCGTTTAAAGACCACTTCGTCCACCACCGCGAGGACCGTTGCCAGACGGTCAGACAGCAGATTGAATACGAAGTCGCGCCAGAGATCATATCGCCTTACCCAATCCCGGAACACATCGGCTGGGATCATCACGGCTTCAGCGTCTGCCTCGACCGTGGCAATGGCAGGGAAGGATTTGCAGCTTAGGATGGCATTGGCGGTCAGGATGCATGATTCGCCCTGACCGAAGCGGTAGAGGGTGATCTCCCGGCCTGTCTCCCCAATCTTGTAAACCCTTACAACGCCGGCGATCAACAGGGCGATTGCCTGGGCCTCATCGCCTTCGACGAACACATCCTTTCCCGCCGGGATGCGTGCATGGAAAGCCTGATTCTGGAATTCACGTAGCAACTGGGCGTCGGCTTGTTTCAGGATTGGCAGGGCATATACGATGCGTGCGAATTGTTCCTGGGTGATCATATTCCTGATACACACTTTCCGCGTAAAATGAGTATTCGATAATCATAACATAAGCACTCAGTACTTGGCTTTTTTTGTGCAGACAGAGTCAGGATGACACTTGCTATTCGCAGTACGCAACTCCCCCGATGCGGATGAAGTACAGGCGGCAACCACTGGATTTTTGCCAGGCTGACAGGTTCAGAACCAGCGTAATCTAAGAATAAAAAGACCATTTGGAATCTATGTTCCATATGGTCTATCTGGTGCCCCCAAGGGGGTGCTTTATATACGGATAATACGAAGTTGAGAGGAACTCAATCGAGATCAGGAAAACGGGATGCCCGAACAATGGTCACTCTATCATGGCTGCTCGTTCCATGGGTGGAGGCATTGCTGCATCGCGGAAGGCTTTCACGTCAATGCGCATCAGCAGGAAGGCAGCCGCCAGGAGCATGGCGGCCTCGATGGCAAACACGACCAGGTAACCGGTCAGGGGGTTCGAACTCATC
>VGOC01000059.1 GCA_016865865.1 Chloroflexota bacterium | reverse complement strand
GAGGGTTCTACTTTTACGGTTGTGCTACCGACTGAAAGAAAGCCGTAGACGAAAATGGGGGAAAGCTGCAGGTCAGGGGGTTAAAGGGTAAGTCTCCATCAGGTGGTGAGGGTACCCAATGGAGACTTCGCCAAAGGAGGAAACAGCGATGAATGAAGGGATTGCTCCCCATTCCGCGAAGAATAATATCAGAGTTGAATTCAATTGTTGATGGTCAAAGATCATCACAGGTGGGTGATGATGCTCCCTCAGGAATATGACAATTGTTGGCTACAGGCCTGATGAAATTAATCTTTTCACCGGTCTACCAGATTACTCCTTGTGGGCGGTAGTGGGCAGCGTAAACCAAAAAGTGCTGCCCTTGCCCACCTGGCTGCTGAAGCCTATTTCCCCCCCCATGACCTCGAGCAGGCGTTGGGTAACGCTCAAGCCCAGACCCCAGCCGGTTTGTTCGCGCACGATCGGAGATTCCGAGCGGAAGAATTGGGTGAAGAGTTTGGTTTGTTCCTCTTCGCTGATGCCAATGCCTGTATCGCTGATCTCTCCGTAGATCTGGTGGCCTTTGGCATAGGCGCGAATGGTGATCTGGCCGCCTTCCGGGGTGTATTTCCAGGCGTTGCTGACCAGGTTGGTGATCACTTGCACGACGCGGCTGGGATCAGCATAGGCGCGCAGCGGATCTTCTGGAAGGTCGGTCACCAGGATTTGGGATTTCTCCTCGAGCTTGTGGCGCAGGCTGCTGAGGGTTTCGAGAATCTGGTTTTGTACTGTGATGAAATCGAATGCTAATTTGATCTTGCCGCGTTCGATTCTGGAGATGTCTGAGAGATCGGAGATCAGAGCAGCCATGCGTTCCACATTGTTGCCGATCACATCTAAGAATTCCGCTTGCTGGTCGGTGATCTTTCCAACGATGCCCTGCCTGATGAGATCTGTATAGCCTTTGATGGAGGTCAATGGGATGCGTAATTCGTGAGTGACGATGGAGACGAATTGGGATTTGGCCTCATTAGCGAATTCGATGGCCTGGTAAAGACGGGCGTTCTCGACGGCGGTTGCTGCTCTCCCCGCCAGACGCTCTAAGAATTGTTGGTCTGAATATGAAACGGTACGAGGACAGGCGACGACGATGGCGCCGATGGTTTTTTCGGCATGGGATAGGGGGGCGATGAAATAAGCCAGGTTGTCGTCTTTGGCTGGGATGAGCTGGGGGGCAGGATGCTCTCGAATTCTGGCCACCACCCCCTGGTCGAGGTTGGGAGCATCCCCTTCCTGTGGGCTAGAAACCAGTTTGGGGGTAGCATCCTCCTCATCGCAGAGGACGATCCACCCTTGCGTCGCCTTACTCTCCTTGATTGCCCACTGGCGGGTGATCTCTAAAACATGATCCAAATCCAAAAGCGCATTGAGTTCTTGGTCTATCTGGCTGAGGGTTTCCAACTCCGAGAGGCGTGAAGACAGGGCTTGATCGGTGCTGGTGTAGAGTCGAGCGTTTTCGATGGCGATGGCAGCCTGGGTGGCAAAGGCGTTCAGGAGGTCCAGGTCATCATTCGTGAATATGCCTGAGTGGGCGCGGTTGTCTACGTAGATGACCCCGATGATGCGGCCTCGGGCGCGCAACGGCGCGCACATGATGGAGCGCAGCGCATAGACGATGACCGAATCCTGCTCGGAGAAGCGCGGATCGTCTTGCGCATCAGTGGTAACCACGCCTTCGCCATGAGCGATTACCGATCGTATCACCGTATGGCTGACTTCCATATCCTTTTGCGACAGGTTTTCCTGCTGGATATTTCTTGCGGCGACTAAATCGAGATCATTGGAGTCGGGATCAACGAGCGTGAGGAACCCGCGTTCCGCGCCGGTAAGCTGGATGACAGCATCCATGACTTGCGTCAGCACTTCATCCAGGTTGAGCGACACACCCAGGCTTTGCGAAACCTGATAGAGCGCTGCCAGTCGCCCTGCTCCCGCGTCCTGTTTCAGAGATTTTTGGAATTGTTGGAGTTGTTTCAGCGCATTGTGCACAGCAGAGCGGGTTTGGATGGGGAGCGTCTGCGTCGCGAGTTGGTTGAGAGCGCGATCTAGCTCATTCAGCGTAGCGATTTGGTGGTCTTTTTTCATGGGTTGTGTGTAAAATTTTCACAGCAACTCGGTTTCGACTTCTTGGGCGCAGCGAACGAAATCGAGTACAACGGGGACATTACGCATCATGTAGGCCATGCTGCCCTGGACGCGCAATTTGCGCGTGATCATGGCTTGCATGGGGTCAAGCTCGCCTTTGATGACGCGAGCGAAATTCCCGTATGGCGCGCTAAGCACAAAGGCCGGGCTTGGTTCGCTCTCTTGTCCTTCATCCAGGATAAAGGCTTTACGGCTTTTGCCGTGCCATAGATCCAGATAGAGTTTCATGGGGCGGGTGAGCGGCCCATCAGGTTCGATGTCGAACATGATGTCGCCTTCCCAATTCTTGGCGATGCGGGCGTATTTCTCATCGCTGTTCAACTTATCGTTGAGCGCCTGGAGCCATTCTGCGCTGGGGAATACATGAGCCATTTTTTGCCTCGCTTTCAGAAGATATGATTTGGGTGTTAATTTTGAGTCCATTGAAAAAACTACAGCACCGCAGAGATGCAGAGTACGCAGAGCGAAAATATAAACAAGAGATCAAAAAAGCAAAAAGAACGCACACATTTCTTTGTATTTCTCAACCATCTTAAACATCTCCGCGCTCTCAGCGTCCCTGCGGTGAAATCGTCCTTTTTTCAGTTGAGCCAAGCATGGTTTCACAAATGACCAGGGGGATCACCGGGAATGCCCAGGTCATATATTGGCGGAAAAGTATCGAGTTGAAATCAACGAATATCAACAGGATGAGGAAAGCTGCCGAAAAGGGTTTGATCTTCTTGGTCCATGCTGCAAGATAAACAATTGCCATCAACCCCAGCAAAGGCAATTTTGCGGAGATGCCAGATAACTCCAAGAAGGTATCGAGGGCTGGCGCGCCAAAGTGACTCTCCGAGATGCGGGTGGCAGATACGAAAATGGATTTGAAGAAACCCTTTGCATTCCAGGCCAGGAAAGGCGCCGAAACGAGGAAGGGAATGCCAGCCATTACCAAAGTATGTTGAACGAATTGTTTGATAGATCGGTTTTCGACTGACTGCCATATCCAAATAATGTAGAGAGGGATCACGAACATGGCGATATGTTTGACCCCTAACGAGAGTCCGAATGACAGCAGGGAGATGACTTTATGTCTAGGCCACGAGACCAGCGAGAACAACAGGAAGAATATAGCCACAAAATCTATGTGGTAGATCATGGTCATGTGCAGCGTCCAGCGGTTGAATAGCCAGAACAGGGCAGCAATAGCGCCAAATATCAGGTTGTTGTAGCGATGATATGGGATGTAGATGAGCAGATAGGTTATCCCAAGATTGGCGACTAAGAAAATCACCCGCCAGAAACTAAGCCATTGTAGAAAATCTTCCAATCCGACTTCTTGTGTCAGCCAGGCCATGGTGTATGAGATGGGTAAATATGTGGCGTAGATTCGGTTCCAATCAATATTGGTGTCTATCTCGAGCGCCCGGGCGTATGGATTTTGCCCGTGTTGCAGATGGTCGCCTTCGTTGAAAATGGCGAATATGTCTTGCTCTTCGAGATCGAACTTATTGTCGCGGTTGAACATTGCATGAGTATCCCAATCTTCAGGCTCTAATCCCCATAAATGGGAATGCATGAGCAACCCTGAAATCAGGATGACGAATGTTGTCAAGACCGCGAAACCATGAGTCCGTAAGTATTTCTTGAATGTATCTCCAGTATGGAAGATGAAGTACAGCGTCTGTCCACATAGCGCCGTGAACCAAAACATGAGGGGGGCCAAGCGAGTGAAGTAGCCCTGGAGGAACAGATCCGTGGTGGCGAGGGCGGTGTATAGAAAATAGCTGCCATACATGAGGCCAGAGAGAGAAAGGACGAATCCGGTCGTCAAGTGGCCATCCCATTGGAAGAGAGCATTGATTCTATCAGATGCTTTTTGGTACCAGAGGGCTGCCTTTTTGGCTTTGTAGGTGAGTATGGATGTCAGGCCGAGGGGCAGGAGAATCGCAAGCAGGAGAATCAGGCGAAATTTCGAGAAACCGAAAATCCATGCGCTCTCGGGGTCGCCGGGGATGAGCAGCAACCACAACAGAGCGATGACTCCTTCGATCAGAGTCGAATATAAAAAGGATAGGAGGGTGAATTGTTTCTTGAGTGACATCATTTTTGTTGGAACAGTCCTGACGGGGACGCCTGAGGCTTGCACTGAGCAGCGTCGAAGTGACGGGCTTGAGATCATTGACTTATGGGCATTGCGCTGTCCCTAAGTTCGAGATGAAAAAAGAGCAGAAATGGAATCAGGATGATGAACATTCTGGTTTCATTGATCAATCCGAAAACGAGGATCGAGATAAGGATCATCACAACAATTATAAAAGCTTTTCGATGCGCTTCATCAAACCTGGGGAGCGATAGCAGGAGATATGCGATCACACCAAAGACGAATATCGAGTTGATAAAATTCAATGAAGTGAGGTTGTAGAAGAACAAATCCTTTATATTGACAACCAGATGAAGATGATTGCCAATCAGTTTATTGGAAATATCGGCGCCCACGTTGTCGAGGGAGGACTCTATGAACAATAAATCTCGAATAGATTTTGTGTAGAATGCCCCGGCCAGGCTGAGTAATACGCCAACGGATAATTTCCGTCTATCGGTGATCGTTAACCGCTCGACCAGGGACCGGATTGGCCGTTTTACGGGAGCTTCCTGATAAGTCCGGGTTTTGGAAATCGCGTGATTGATCTTCAGCGCATCTATGATGAGATACAAACTGATGAATAAAGCAATTTCTCTGTTCAAGAGTTCCACCAGGAATAAAATCACAAAGTATGTGGCCGGTTTTCTACGCAGTATTCCCCAGGCAAAGATCGTGAAGATCACCGAGTCGATATAGTCCCATGGGTAGGAGTAGTAGTCCTGTAGAACGATAAAAAAGAATGAGAAATAGATGATGTATCGCAACGATACGCCAAAGGCATTTTTGGTAGTTTTCAGTAACAGGGAGTAGAGAATGGTATTTTGCGCCCAAATCATCAGGAAGTTGAAAATCACCAATGCTGTTTCGAACGAAAACCCCAATTGGGAGATCAGATAGATAGTGTATGGGCCTAACAATCGATTCGAAAAGGCTCTCCAGTGAGGCTTGCCGGTGATGATTCCATAAGCTGCGTCGGGCAATTTATTCCAGTGCTCGATGCGAAAATTCGTGACTTGAAAAACAACCAGGGAGATAAAGAACACGATGCCGAAAAAGACAATCGGATCCTTGTTCTCACGCAGGTTTTGCCCCCAAGATTCTGCATTGCGAAGGGAGATCAGCAAAAACGCCTGGCCACAGATTGCGGAGAGCCAGAATATCCACGGGGCCAGCCGGGTGAGATAACCTTTTATAAAGAGGTCAGTTGTGGTGAAAGCTGTGCATAACAGGTAGAGTCCTGCCACAAATCCCAGGCAGGCTGCCATCGTTCCGATTGCCGAATAAATGTTTTTCTGAAGGAGCTGATCGGTTTTATGCTCAAAGCGCTGGTACCAGCCGGAATCTCTATTTGCTTTATAGGCCAGCCACACCAGGAGAACCAGAGCCAATAGCATCCCGCCTAAGAGCGCCAAACGGATTTTCGAGACTCCCAGGACCCAGGCGCTCTTGGGATCCCCAGGGATGAACAGCAGCCATATGCAGCTGATCCCACCTTCGAGGAGGGTGATGTTCAGGAAAAAACGGAGCGTCAATCTTCCCTTCATGGATTGCTGTTTACCGACGAGTCGGACCTGTTCGCATAATACGCACACATTTCTTGCAGCGGACAGACTTCACATTTAGGCTTGCGGGCTTGGCAGATTTCTCTTCCGAGGCGGATGAGATTGAGATGGGCAGCGTAAAAGGCATTCTCGGGGAATTGCTCTGCTAAATGGGTATGGGCTTTCTCGGCGCTCATCTTCAGGGGGCGCAACCCCAGCCGGCCGGTTATGCGGTGAATATGCGTATCCACAGGGAAGGCGGGTTTTCCCAGCGAAAACAGCAAAACAATAGATGCAGTTTTCGAGCCAACCCCTTTGAATTGCATGAGCCAATCCAAGGCCTCTCGAGAAGAATAATCCCTCAAAAAATCCAATTCCAAAGCGCCGCGCAACGCAGTGATTTTTTCGAGCGCATTTTGAATACGCGGCCCTTTCTGGTTGGCCAATCCCGCGCTACGGATCGCCCTGATGACTTCCTCAGGCGCTGCGTCACGAACCTGTTCCCAGGTGGGGAAGCGTTCTCGCAGGGAACGGAAAGCTTTATCCCGGTTGGCGTCGTTCGTATTCTGCGAGAGGATGGTGGACACCATTTCGTCCAGAGGGGGTAAAGGGTTGCGCAAGACCGGCTCGCCGAAATGTTCTAACAAGCGTTGGTGGATTTTCGTGGCTCGATTCATGCCGAATTGCCGAAGGGGATTATCGCCTACGGATCTCGAAAGCGGGTCTGATTTCACCGACGATGAGTTGGCGCCAATTTTTCAGGGGATATCGCGGCCCGAAGGTCGAAAGGGACTCCATTTGGGGTGGCGCGAGCGCCCCGAGCTGGCTGAGAATCTCCAGGGCGACCGCCGGTCTGGCGCGACTCTTTTGGTCGCCATCGGATATTTTGATGGCGATCCCGATCCCCGGAGAGCCAGGGTGGATGGCTCCAGGCATGATCCCCAATCCCTGGTACCCCTCCGCGCCCCCCTTGGCGATGATCTTACCCTCGGCTACTTCCATGAGACGAGTATCGAAGCTCCCGCGGCCAGATATCATATCGGGATGAGAGATCATTGCATCCGTGATGATTTTACATGCTCGCGCTCGCCCTGGCGGAAGATCGTGGGGGTCGCATAGACGGGCGAAGCCCAGGGCTGCGTTTTCGAGTGGGATAGCAAAATTGGGGGCAGAACAACCATCGGTGCCCAGGGTAACAGCCTCGGGGTCGACTCCGCACATCCCGCTAAAAGCCAGGAGAATCTGTTTTTGGATGGGATGCTCCGGGTTGATGTAATCCTCGATAGGGAAATCCTGTAGACGCGCCAATGCCAGCATCCCGGAGTGTTTTCCAGAACAATTATGACGTTTTGGCGTGGGCGTCTCCCCTCGCGAACGGAGTGAAAAGGCTGTATCGCTGTCGGGTGGGGGATGAGCGCCGCAAAGCAGGTCGTCCTCGGTGACATTGATCTTGGCGTGAATTGACTCAATTGTGGCGGCATGTTCATCGGTTCCCGAGTGGGAGGCGCAGATGATGGCGATTTCTTGGCTGGTGAGGCCCCAATGTGTATGCCCATCCTTCTCGATGAGCGGCAGAGCCTGAAAGGGTTTGGCCGCAGAGCGTAGGTATAGGATGGTTTGTGGGTCGCCGTGAGCAGCCATCGAATTGTTGCGCGAATCCACAATGGCGAAAGCTCCGTAATGGACGGTCTCGACGATGGCTCCACGCGTCAATTCGAGGATGGGGAGATAAGGTGATGAGGTCATTTATCCGAGAGTGGTGGTAGGGAAAATGGGTTGTTCTCTACTCAGAATAACGCCGATAGTATTGCAAGAGGCCATTTTGCAGGCGCTGTGTATAAAAGCTTTCCATTTTGGATGGAAAGGAAAGCTTCTTGAGTAGATCGGGGATGATTTTCAAGGTATCTTCGGGCTTGGCATTGCGTTTCGACAAGGTTTTCAAGCGTCCATCTATGGATTTCAAGAACTCTCGTTGCTCGCGTATTGCGTCAACAGTGACCGGCCCACCACGCCCGCTGATGATGGCGTAATCCATGAATGGGCGGGAGGTCAGCAGGTTGAGCGCTTCGAGCCATATTTCCAGATTGGCCCTGGCAAGAAAGGGAGGCTGGTTTGGGGTCACAGCATCGCCGACAAAAAGGATTTTCTCGGCAGGGATGTGCACCCAGGATGCTCCCGAGGTTGGGCCAGGATGATGCTCGATGCATATTTCCGGCCCACCCCAATGTAAAGATATGTGATCGGTGAAAGTGATGTTGGGGCGCTCCCAGCGTGTTCCACTGACTTCTGGATAGCGTTCCCATTCCGCCCCTGTTTCGAAGTTATATCCTTTGAAGGTCGTAGTCCTCTCTTGAAACGCCTCAGCGGTTCGTTCATGAGCCACGATTGGAAATTCGATGCCCCGAATGCCGAGCGTACGGTCGGCGTGCATATCCAAAATCACATTCAACCGATGAGTCCCACGGCTCTGGGTGAGTAAGGCAGCTTTCCACGTGCGGGCATCTTCGGAGCGGAGAGGGGCGTCTATCAATAAAGTCCCATAGGGAAAAGTGATCGCTCCAACGGTTACGCCTGCGTAAGAATCTTCGAAATAGATATTCTCTGCAATAGCTCGCATAGATGCTCCTAGGTGTGTTCTTCTTCTGCCATCGGGAGTGTAAAAGCAAAGCGCGCTCCGCCATGTGTGGCTTCGTCTACCCAAATACGGCCGCCATGTCCCTCGACAGCCAGGCGGCAATACGCGAGTCCCAGCCCAATTCCTTTGGGGCCGCCCTTGCCGTGAAGACGGGTGTACTTGTCGAAAATGGTTGACCTTTTTTCCGCTGGAATGCCTGGCCCAGTATCCTCGACCCAAAAGCATAACTGATG
Organism: Chloroflexota bacterium; assembly: GCA_016865865.1. GTDB lineage: Bacteria > Chloroflexota > Anaerolineae > Anaerolineales > UBA11858 > NIOZ-UU35. Next base: position 10,127 of record VGOC01000059.1, on the reverse strand, counting down.
GCCTTTCCGCGCTGCGCCCACTGTAATGTGGCTCTCCGTGGGGGTGTATTTGACCGCGTTTTCCAGCAGGTTGATCAGGACCCGTTGGATCATGTTTTCATCTACATCGGCGAGCGGGATTCCATCCTGGATGCGGACAAAGACTTCCTGGTTTTTATTGTTGGCAATAGGCAGGATCGCCTCGACGGCTGCGCTGATGATGTTTTCGACCCTGGTTGGCTCGGTGCTCGTAACCGGTTGACCAGCCTCGAGGCGGTTGATGTCGAGAAGGGAGTTCGTCAGCCGCTCGATACGTTTTGTGGAGCGCACCGCAATCTCGAAAAGGGACTGGATCGTGGGATCATGTTCGAAGGATTGAATGCTTTCGAGCACGTCCAGACTGGATAACACATTGCCCAATGGGGAGCGCAGGTCGTGGTAAATCATCGAAAGCAAGTCGTCTCGTAATTGGTCTAGTTCTTTCCGCGCAGTGATATCTCGAAAGGTCCATTGGAGGTGATTCTGCCCTTCGATTCGAACTGTGTGAACATGAACTTCGATAGGGATGATTCTTTCGTTATACGCTCGCAATTCGGATTCATAGGAGATGGTTTCATTCGGGACAATGTATTCGAGGCTCTCTCCCAGAGCCTCGACATCTAACTTGTGGACCTCGCCGATGTGTTTTAGCTGCAATTGTACTTTCGAGAAACCGGTATAACCGAATGTTTGATTGTTAGCCTCGAGAATATTGCCTCTTATATCGGTGATCAAGATGGCATCAATGGAGCTGTTGTACAAATCCCGATAGCGCTGATGTGCAGCTTGAAGGTCTTCGAATAATTGCGCATGGCGTATGGCTGTCCCGGCCAGACTGCCGATACCAGCGAGTTCAGTGAGCGCGTCTGGGTCAAAACTGCCGTCAATGGGGTTGAGGGCTTGTAGAGCGCCGATAACCTCCCCTTCCGAAATGATAGGCGCACACGCTACGGCGCGAGTTTCGAAGCCTATCGCTTTATCGAATTCCCCATAGAAACGGGGGTCAATTGATACATCGGGGATGATGACGCCCTGTTTGTGTTTGACCACCCAGCCGATAATGCCTTGCCCCACATCTACTTTCAACCCAATAATACCGTCTTCTTTCGACGTTGTGGCGCAATATTCTAGAGTCCCGCTCTCGGAATCCAAAAGCGCCAGCGACACGATTTCCACTCTGAGGACCTGGTTGATTTGCTCGAGGATTTGTTGTAGCACATCTCCAACTCTGAGTGAGGCGGTTATCGCCGAGGCGCTTTTTGCCAAAGCGCCCATCACGATGGCCTGCTGTTGACTGGCTTCGTACAGGCGTGCGTTCATCACAGCAATTGCAGCCTGGTCAGCGATAGCCTGCACCAGATCGAGATGTTCGTTTGTGAAGAAAAGGGGAACGGGATGAGAGAGGGTAATGACGCCGACAAGTGTATCGCGCGCAATAAAGGGGACGCTCAATGCGGATTTTGCTTTTTCGCCGTGTTTCGTTTGTGTCGAGCTTTTTAGCCAGCGATCATCGCGGTTGGTATTCAGGATCAGGGCTGGCTGGCGATTTTCCACTACCCAACCAGCCAGGCCTCCTTTCAAGAGGGCGATGATTTGTTCAGTGGAATGATCGAGGATGTTATCTTCGTAGATGATGGTGGATTCGACAGGCTTCCCTTCGTCGTTGATGACGATGATGCTACCGCTAACTGCCCCAATCGTTCGCATAGAGAGGGCAAGCACCCGCTGGAGAACAACGGTCAGATCGAGCGTTGAGGCAATCTCTCGACTGATGTGGAATAGCAGCTCCAGCGATTCATGCGTGGATGTATACTCACTCTTGATCGGCGCGATCATGGATGAACACCTTAATCTAATGCCAGGTATGAGTTCACTGAAAAGACCCATGAGTGAGGGGGCGGGGCGGCATATATGGGGGTGCGTGCGCAGCACGCACCCCCATATATGCCGCCCCGAATCCTCTACTTGTAGTTTTTACAGTGGACTCAAGTATAGCATATTGGGTAGGGATAAATCAGGGTGTTCGCCTGGTGATCGTTGCCGTGCTCTGGAGACCCCTCACGAAACAAATGGCAGGTTCAACAGTAATACCTCCGCTGTCAGACGGATATTGGTGTAATGATCGAGTTGCGATTTCGTGCGTTCCAGGCTGGAAACCATTTGCCTGGCAGTTTCGAGGTTTGTCGTTCTCGCCAAACGAGCGATTTCCGCTCCGCAATCCAGATTTGTCATCGGCGTCTGCGCCCCGCTTGCTTCGAGCATCACATCGCGCCACAACGACAGCCAGGTCTGTAGAATCTGAAGGAACTCCGCCTTATCCTCCGTCAGGTTCTCGGCGTAATGAAAACGTTCGACTCGATTTGCAGACAGCAAGCGACGATGATCGTCGAGCCAGGCCGTGCGCCGCTTTCGATACTCCGGATTTCGATACAACCAATAGGCGTATCCGGGTCGGGCATTCGATAGGTGGGCTAACAATCTGGCCTCATCAGCCGGGATTTCCCACATCGCCTCCATGCCCTGGCTGACTTCGTCGAGGGGCAGAGGGCGCAGGCGGATGACTTCGCAGCGGGAGACGATGGTGGGCAGCAGCGCTTCCGAATCTTGCGCAGTGACGAAAAGAACGACTTGAGGAGGAGGTTCTTCCAATGTCTTCAGCAGGGCGTTAGCGGCGTTGGGGTTAGCCTCTTCGAAGTGTAATAGCAGCGCGATCTTGTACAGGGCCTCATACGGCGATAAGGATAGACCGCGCTGTAATTCGCGCACCTGATCTACTCGCAGCGCGCCGCCAACCTCTTCCGCTTTTATGATGAGCAAGTCTGGGTGCTGCATACGCTCGATGCGCTGGCAGGTAGGACATGTTCGACAGGCTGCGCCAGGAGCCGCAGGTTGTTTGCAATTCAAGCCTTGAGCCATGCGTAAAGCCAGTGTCCGTCGCCCAATCCCCTGGGGGCCGGTGATCAGGTAGGCATGGCGCGTGCGACCATTGGCAATATGTCCTCGCAATAAGTCAACAGCCCATTCGTGGCCTAAGATGCTCCAGTTCGAGTCAGTTTTCATATCGAAGGTTTTGGAAATAGGATCGAGGAACGTGCTCTAAAATTATCGCTTCGAGCAAATCAAGGTTTTGCAGGTTGATAAATTAATGGCATTGGTCTACCAGCCGTTCTAAATCTCGTTTCCGAGCCAACCAGCCGCCGCCATCAACAAAGTTTACAAAAGCTCTATTCTCACCAAAACGGCTGTTCGATTCATTAATGCGCGTGTAGGCCGCGAGCATATCGCGCGCTTTGGTTGTCTGACCACTGCTTGTAGTTTCTTGAAAACTACTCATAATGATGACCCATGGATCCTGCAACGAAGGGATGGCAAAATCTATATCAACATAGATGAACCTTGAACGCCCCTTTTCGTATCCAATACCATGTTCTGCGCTTATTTGTTCCAAACTTTCTCTTATTGTGGCTTCAACCCTGTGACCTTTCCGCGCCCCATACGTGCCAATTGTAGACTCTTTATATCGAACTTCCCGCAATGCCTGTGGAATAGCGCCTATTTCGCGATAATTCAACTTGTACAAGTAATAGCGCGGTATGTACTCTGATAGCTCATCATCATGTTTACCATCCAATATTAAACTCGCGATCAATTCTACAAATACCCCATCGTATTCTAATTGACGTTTGATTTTGGCAACACTCCATTCGCTATCAAAACTTCCGGTTATGCGTCCAATCTTTCGCAAGAGTGAAATAATGCGCATGAATTTTTCGTCAGAGAGGCCAATATCCCGCAAAAGAACATCAAGTCCATCAACATCTTCTGCAAGAAAAGCCACTACATCATTCGGTGTTCGATTCTCTCCGCCCGAAATATGCGTACTTTGCGAAAGACGCAATAGTTCTGATACCCTATCATCTATTTCATCTTCAAGCACATCATCAACAAAGAAGATTGTTGAGCTATTCCAGGCTTCTTGGAATGTAAATTTCTTAGCAGGCATTATGATTGCATCTCCAGTTTTGCAGCTTTTAAGGCTTTACCCCAAGTAGGAAAGGTTTCCAAATATATTTCCAGATCATACCGACTTTTCTCTCTCACATCTTTTTGCGTCGGCAATCTCCCCAAATCCCTGGTTAACCGGCGCAATTCCAGTTGCAAAGCTTTTTTGGTTACGGGGAGTGCTGATCGCCTGATACTCTGACGCCGGATCCGCCCATGTTCTTCCACTTGCTCTATTTTCTCCCGCATTATTTTTACATAATACGGATCAAGATCAATAGCAACATACTGACGACCGAGTTCTAAAGCTGTAAGGGGAGTCGTCCCGGTACCCCCAAAAGCATCTAATACGACATCGCCCGGATCAGTTGACAACTGAATAATTCGCTTCATTAAAAGTTCGGGTAATTGGCAAGGATGGTAATCGCGGTCACGGCGATGTTTAATGCGATGAATATCCCACCATAAATCGGTCAAAACTGATTTATCATCGTTTCCTCGCTCTTTCCGCTGACGAATACACGAAGCCCGCAAGCAATAATGCCGGGCATCAATTGGGCTTACGCTATCGTAGTTGAAAGTAAATTTTTCGAGACTTTTCGTGTAAAACAAAAGAGCATAATGCGCAGGCATAACTTTTCCGCGCGGCTCTGACAACGCATCCCAAACAATCCAATTTTGAAAATGGAGATGCCGGTTGAGAAAATCGGCATGATACAATGCCCAATGAGGCAGGTTAAGGACGAATAAGGAGCCTGTAGGCTTTAGAATTCTGATGTACTCGACCAACCACTCGTTACACCAATCAATGTATTGATGATCGCTTTGTTCATCATCGTAAACGATGTAATCCTTATCTAGATTATAGGGTGGATCGGCAAAAACCAGATCTACCGACTCGTCGGGATACTGCCTCAATATTTCAATCGCGTCCCCTTGATGAATCACATTGAACAGATTATCGGTGTCAATAAGGGGACTTGCCGCGCCTTTTGTCTCTTCTTCGTCTCGTTCAGTTGGTGGCTGCGAAAATCCCGGCAAAACATATTGGATTTGTGGTTCGGAAACAAGCGTATACTTCCAGGATAAACCTTCGATAGGGCCAATCAACCCATTAATTTCTGTTGGTGGCATGTTGTGAAGGTGGTCCTGTTGCCCATGTTTTGATGGGAGAAAATCGAGCATTTCCAACAAAAGATCGAATAGCGGCCTGGAAATATGACTGTGATTATTAGCTTGGGGTAAGTCTTTGACGACATCTGAGATGACATATCCTTCGGGATGCCTCAAGTGCGCCTTGCCGCCCCAATCTTTCAAGGTGCGCTTACAGGCTATGCAAAACTGATGAGGTAAGCGAACACGTTTGATATTGAAACGTCCATTACCTTTGGTAAATAACATGACCGCTGCATGGACAGATGGCAAGGGTATATTTTCGACAAGGTCAGATTCAATTGCAAGCCAATACTTGAATGTAAGCTGCTCATCTAAAAACACACCCAATTGTGGCAAAATCCTCGGTGATCCCTGCACAAACAATACTCCGCCTGATTTCAGAACACGCGAAGTCTCTTGCAAGAGAAATTCTGTTGAGTAACTGTCGTATGTATCTAAAGCCCCCATAACTAACATGACGAATTCAAGAGAGTTCGAGTTTCGTTTTCCTAAGTCTTCCAACAATTCGGTTCTGTGCACGAAAGAAATTTTCATAACCACGCTTCTCGATTGATGGGGTTTTGGCTCACAGTAGATTGTAATCGGTTTCGTTATATTCGACAAATGCCATGGTGTTCGAGAGATGTGCGCCTTTCACTTGCCAAACCATTTTCGCGGCGATACAATCCCTCCCATGGATGTGCTCCGCGACCTCAACCCGCAACAACAACAGGCTGTGATGGCCGGCAGCGGCCCGGTGTTGGTCCTGGCTGGCCCTGGCTCTGGAAAAACCCGCGTTCTCACCCAGCGCATCGCCTATTTGATCGGACAGATGGGGGTGCGTCCCTATCACATTCTGGCGGTGACTTTCACCAATAAAGCCGCCCGCGAGATGGGGGACCGTGTAGAAGCGATGCTGGGGGAGCGGGGGCGCGGCCTCACCCTGGGGACGTTCCATGCCGCCTGCGGGCGGATTCTGCGCCGCGAAGCCGATCATCTGCCCTTCGACTCCAATTATGTTATTTTCGACGCCGAAGACCAGGAACGCGTAGTCAAGCAGGTGATCAAGGATTTGAATCTGGACGATAAGCTATACGCCCCACATAGTATCCACGCTACGATCTCGCGCGCCAAGAACGAGTTGATCTTCCCAGATGATTTCCCTGTTCAGACCTATCGCGGCGAAGTGGTCAAGCGAGTCTACCAGCGCTACCAGCAAACCCTTTTATCTAGCAACGCCCTCGATTTCGACGATATGCTCTTGTGGACGGCTTTCCTTTTGGAAGAGAAGCCGGTTGTCAGGGAGCGTTATGCCCGTCGCTATGAACATGTTTTAGTGGACGAGTTTCAAGATACCAACATGGCGCAGTATGTGCTGCTCAAGCATTTGTCCTCTTTCCACCAGAATATTTTCGTCGTTGGCGACCCCGACCAGTGCTTCTCGGCGGGAACATTAATTCAAACCCCGCAGGGGCAAACACCAATCGAGAATCTTCAGATTGGTGATCTGGTGATAGCCGCAAGCGGGCGCGGTTCCATACTGGCTGCAAAAGTCAATCACATTGGAAAACGTCATTTCGATGGAAGTCTGGTGCGAGTACAGACAAAAAGCGGCGCCACCTTCCGAGCCACACCCAATCACATTGTATTCGCGCGTCTGGGTCTCCAGAGCGGTTTGCATTATGTCTATTTGATGTATCGCAAGGATAAAGGCTATCGAGTGGGGGTAGCCTCCCACACGCGCAGTGATGGCGTGCAGTCAGATATGCAAATGGGTCTCAAAGTACGCAGCAACCAGGAAAACGCTGACAAAGTCTGGGTGTTGGGAGTTTGCTCGACACGCGAAGAAGCCTATTATTGGGAATCCTGGTATGCTTTTAAATATGGCATACCCACGACGGTCTTCCACGTGCGGGGGCGAAGAATGCGCATGACCCAGGACCAGATAGACCGACTTTTTCAAGAGATTGATACAACAGCCAATGCCTGGCGACTGTTTGCCGACCTGGAATTGGATTTCTGCTATCCCCATTACATTCCTCAGGGGACTTCCCGCAACGCGGTCAACCTGCGCTACTTTGGCGATGGTAGGCGCACAGCGCAATCTCCCTGGCACGCCCACCGGGTAGACCTGTGGAGCAGTGACGTGGAACTGGCTAAAAAACTCAGAACGATGGGTTACAACCCGCGCATTCGCAGCCGCAATAACTGGAGAGTGGGACTAAACCGCCTGCATTATGATGAAATACAGCAGGCAGCTCATAAACTAAGCGCTGCCGCAGGGGGTGTCGAAATTGTGACCGGTGCATTCCTGACTCCCCGAGGAGCATCGCCTCTCACGCCCCGTTTTAGTCTGTTGCCCGTCAGTCACTTGCACATCACAATGATTGTCGCGATCGAAAAAGAAGGCGCCATCATTGAGGATGAAATCATAGAAGTCAGCCGCGAGGATTATCACGGTGATGTATACGATTTCGAGGTGGACAACTTACACAACTACATTGCGGGAGGTGTTGTGGTTCACAATTCGGTGTACCGCTGGCGCGGCGCTGATTATCGCAATATGCGCCGTTTCGAGCAAGATTTCCCCGACGCGCGGGTGATCTTGTTGGAGCAAAACTACCGCTCCACGCAAACGATTCTCGATACCGCCATGGCGGTGATTGACCGCAATCCCCAGCGCATGAAGAAGGCTCTCTTCACCGGGCGCGGACAGGGGCAAAAGATATGCCTGCGCGAATTGTACGATGATCGCGAGGTGGCGTCTTTCGTCGTCGAAAGCATCGCGGATACGATTGCATCTGATCACGCCCAGCCCGGAGATTTCGCAGTTATGTATCGCACCAATGCTCAATCTCGCATATTGGAAGAAACCTTCCTGGCAGCGAATTTGCCCTATAAGTTGGTCGGAGCGCAGCGCTTCTATGGGCGGCGTGAGATCAAAGATATCCTGGCCTATTTGCGATTAACTTATAATCCCAAAGATGAAGTCAGTATGTTGCGGGTGATCAACGCGCCCAGGCGTGGAATTGGCGTCAAAACCATTGCCGACTTGCGGACCTATGCTCAAAGCAAAAACATATCCCCGGGGGAGGTCCTTCTGGAATTAGGGGTGGGCGCTGAGTCTGGGCATTGGGATTCGCTCCCAAACAGAGTCCGCACAACCCTCTTTCCATTTGGAAAACTACTCTCAGGCTGGTGCGCCCTCAGGGAGCAGTTATCGCCCCCAGAACTGATGGATCGAATCATCGAAGATGTGGCCTATCGTTCCTACATTGACGAAGGGGGCGAGGAGGGCGCCGAACGTTGGGAGAACGTCATGGAGTTTCGGCGTCTGGCGGCGGATTATCGCGATAGCAGTTTGGCAACCTTCTTAGAGGATGTCGCCCTGGTATCGGACCAGGACACCATAGATGCCGGCGCCAATGTCCCTACGTTGATGACTTTACATACCGCCAAGGGATTGGAATTCCCGATAGTTTTCATCGTTGGATTGAACGACGGCACCTTACCTCACATCCGCTCTTTCGAAGACCCTGAAGCGATGGAGGAGGAGCGCCGCCTTCTCTATGTCGGCATCACCCGCGCCAAGGATAGACTCTACTTGCTGCACTCTTTGAACCGCAACAATTATGGCTATTCTGAGCCGACCAAGCCGTCGCGTTATCTGGGTGATATCCCGATGTCGCTGATAGATGATGGTTATCCAGAGGGGATGCCGCGATATTCCCGGCCTTCGACGTTTCGCCCTGAGCGATGGGAATCTCCCGCATCCACAGTTCGGATAGTGGAACAGGAGTATGCCACAGGGATGCGCGTCAACCATCCGGCCTGGGGGGAAGGTATGGTGCTTAATAGCAAGATCGAAGATGGTGAAGAGATCGTGGATGTCTTTTTCGAAGACGTTGGCTTGAAGCGGGTGGTGGCGTCGCTGGCGGGGCTGACGATTCTATCGTGAAGCGTGGAGCGCGACGTGGAGAGCGTGGAGCGAGGAATGGAAAGGGGTATAATAAGTTGTGTTCGTTTCGAGTTTTTCTGATAGGCAGACCGAGGACATGTTTGCGAACCCGCTTGTTGAAACCATTATTAGCCGGTTGGCCCAGGATGAAACAGGCAAACGCCAATACTATCGCCCCGTTTATTCCTTGCATAAATGGTGGGCGAGACGTCCTGGCGCATTATTCAGGGCTATCACTCTTCTTGCTGTAAATGGGGGTAGTGAGCTATTCAAATTGAAAGAGGATGGTTCGATTTCTCGCAACAGTGTTTATTTCGATAGCCACGATTTGAAAGATGTTGTAATTCTGGATCCTTTCAAGGTAAATCCACATATTCGCAACAAACAATCCCTGGATATGGATCTCGTTCTGGTGTGCCAGAAACGAACCGAATCGGCGCTGCGGTTTTCCACAGACCCTCAAGCGATTATTCGAAGAGCAATGAACTTTCAGATTGTGGATAACAACCCCAACAGATTATTTCTGTATTTTATGGGAGAATTACTTCGATCAGCAAGTTCCCCCTTAGATGACGATATTCTAGGGTTCGAATGGTTTTCAAATTCTCTGGCACACTATGATGAGTATCGGGCAAATACAGATATGCCAAGTGATGCGCTTAAGTATGAAATTATCACACCCAAACAATTAACATTTCTGGAAAAAAGAGCAGTATTTCGAGAAGATCATGACTGAGCATTTAAAACCGCGCTTGCGTACTGTAGATAAAGTAAAACCCCCTTACCCGCTTAATCAATTCCCGTCGGATTTTGGCTATAGGCTTGGAAAAGAAATCGTTTATCTAATCGCAACTAAAAGCCCTCCTGATGTGGCAGGCAGCGAATGGGAGCAAATTTTTGCATCCTGCATTGGCGCAGAATGGAAACCATCCAACGTTGGGCTGGACGATGTCGTTTTAGGAGTTTGTGCCTGGGGTGCAAAAACCGTTTACCT
>VGOC01000058.1 GCA_016865865.1 Chloroflexota bacterium | reverse complement strand
TGAATGCTACAATCACTTGTAACTGCTCAGCCATCGAACGGATTAGCCCGAAAAAAGGGTGTGCGAAGGGGGCGCAGCCCCCTTCGCACACCCTTTTTTCGGGAACTTCCCCGTTTGGCTGAGTAGTTACAATCACTTTATGATGCGCGAACGCATATATCCCTCCGGGCGGTGTTTTCAAATCACACAAGGCGACCTCACCCAACAGGATGTGGATGCGATCGTCAATGCCGCCAACGCCCAATTGCAGCATGGTGGCGGCGTGGCGGGCATCATCGTTCGGCGCGGTGGACAGGCTATTCAAGCCGAATCGGATCGCTGGGTGCGGGAACATGGCCGCGTAAGTCACGCCGAACCTGCCTACACGAGCGGGGGGAATCTCCCTTGCCGCTATGTGATCCACGCCGTCGGGCCGGTGTGGGGGGAAGGCGACGAAGACGCCAAACTTGCCGCCGCGGTGGCTGGCTCTCTGCGCCTGGCGGATGCATTGCGTCTTGAATCTATTGCCCTCCCGGCCATCTCGACGGGCATCTTCGGCTTCCCCAAAGCGCGCGCCGCGCAGATCATTTTCGCAGCGGTCGAAGAGTATTTCATTGCCAATCCCCATTCGGGCCTTTCCCTGGTCCGCCTGGTGCTATACGACCAACCCACAGTGGAGGCTTTTCTTCAGATGTGGGATTCATGTGTTCACTGAAAAAACTCGTTTGCTTACATCTACCAAAAACGACAAAGTCAAATACATCCGGGCATTGCAGGCTCGCTCCCGCGACCGGCGCGAGGCGCAGGCTTTCGTGGTGGAGGGAGTGCGCCTGGTCGAGGAGGCCTGGAAGGCGCATTGGAAGGCGCAACTCATTTTCTACACGGAGGACCTCCCTCAGCGCGGACGTGAGATCGTAGAGGCGTATCGGCAGGCCAATGTCGAGGTCGTTCCGGTCAGCCCCGAGGTGATACGAGCCGCCAGCGACACCCAAACCCCTCAGGGGATTCTGGCCGTGCTGCCCATGGGTCAGATTTCCCCTCCAACCGATCTGAGTTTCGTGTTGATCCTCGATACGCTGCGCGACCCTGGCAATATGGGTACGCTGCTGCGCACGGCGCTGGCTGCCAGGGTGGACGCGGTTTTCCTGCCCCCGGGAAATGTGGACCCCTATTCTCCCAAAGTCCTGCGGGCGGGAATGGGGACGCATTTTTCCCTGCCCATCCGCGAGGGGAGCTGGGAGGATATTCGCTCCGCGATCTCGCCATTGCAGGTGTTTCTGTCCGACACCGCGGGGAGGCATGTTTATACCCAGACCGACCTGACCATCCCCCTGGCTCTGATCGTCGGAGGGGAGGCCGAGGGCGCAGGGACGGAAGCCCGCAGTCTGGCCAGCCACACGCTCAGCATCCCCATGCCTGGCGGCGTCGAATCGCTGAACGCCTCAGCGGCCGGCGCGATCTTGATGTTCGAGGTCGTTCGGCAAAGGCAGGAGGCAGGCGGCAGGAGGCGGGCGGCAGGAGGCAGGAGGCAGGCGGCATGAAAATACGCTCTATCACCTACTTCTGCAACCCCGGGTGGCCTCTCGATGGCGAGGCGCTTCGACGGGCGGGGGAATTCATCGCTGAGGCGAGCCTGGCTTTCGAAGCCGCGGGCTACGAAGTGCAGACCCTCCGCCTGGCTACGATACCGTTTCCTCATGTGTTGACTCTGGATTTCAGCAGCTCAGCATCTGAAGCCATCGAGTTAGCGCAGGCATTCGAAGCGGCTGCCGTTCCCTTGGGCTTTGACTATATCGCCATCGGCCCAGCCCTGCCTGAGTTCCCCGATAGCTATGCGGTGATCCCAGATGCGTTGGCCGTTACGGAGAAGGTCTTTGCGTCCGGCGTGATGAGCGCTCCGGAAACAGGCATCTCCCTGCCGGCGGTGCGCGCCTGCGCCGAGATCATCCATCGCTTAGGCCCCCAGGACCCCAATGGTTTTGCGAATCTCTATTTCGCAGCCCTGGCCAACGTCCCGCCTGGCGCGCCCTTCTTCCCGGCGGCCTACCATGCCGGAGGCCCGCCCGCCTTTGCCCTGGCCACCGAAGCCGCGGATTTGGCCGTCGAAGCCTTTACCGAAGCTAAAAGCCTGGCTGAAGCCCGCCAGCGTCTGACCGCCGCCATCGAAACCCACGCCAAAAAATTCGTCGCTATCGCCCATACCATCATAACCAATCAACCAACTAACCAACTAACTAATCACCTAAATTTCCGTGGCATTGACTTCTCCCTGGCGCCCTTCCCCACAGAAGCTCTCTCCCTGGGGACAGCCTTCGAGCGGCTGGGCGTCCCCGCGGTGGGTCTGCACGGATCGCTGACCGCGGCCGCGCTGATCACCGAGATTATAGACAAGGCCGAATTTCCTCATGTTGGCTTCAGCGGATTGATGCTGCCTGTATTAGAAGATGCGATACTGGCGGCCCGCGCCGCCGAAGGTCATCTGACGGTCAAGGATTTGCTGCTCTACTCGGCGGTCTGCAGCGTCGGGTTGGATACGGTTCCGCTCCCTGGAGATGCCGCCCCTGAGCAGCTAACCGCCGTCCTGCTCGACCTGGCCGTTCTGGCCCAGCGCCTGAACAAACCCCTCACCGCCCGGCTGATGCCCATTCCCGGTAAACAAGCCGGCGATCCCACCGATTTCGATTTCGCCTATTTCGCCAACAGCCGCGTGATGGCCCTGGATGCGCAGCCGTTGGGAGGGCTGTTTTCAGGAGATGAAACCTTCCCCATACGCAGCCGGGGATTGGGACACGGGCGCCAAAGGCGCGGATGAACGCGGATTTTAGGTTTGGTTTGGCAGGCGCCCCTATAAGGTATAATGAGAGCATGAAGGCGATTCTAAATGAGCTTCAGCTCGCATTATCCCAGGCTCTTGGAGATAAGCTGCACCAAGTAATTTTGTTTGGTTCTTATTCCCGCGGAGAAGCCCGTCCTGATTCTGATCTTGATGTATTGATCGTCGTAAAGGGGGAATTCGATTATGCCAGCTTAATTCGACAGACTTCAGAGTTGGTTGCCAAGATCTCGCTCGAACATGATATTGTGATATCAAGGGCTTTTGTTTCTAGAGATCAGTTCCGCAATGAGCAGTTGCCTTTCCTGATAAACATCCGACGTGAGGGGATACCGATATGAAAGCTGAGACAAAAGCATTACTAGAAAAAGCCCGATCCAGCCTCGAAGCTGCCCGTAGTCTGGATATTGACGGCTATTACGATTTTTCTGCGTCGCGAGCCTACTATGCCATGTTCTAAGCTGCCCAGGCATTACTCTTCGAACAAGGGCTTTCATACAGCAGCCATGCGGCGGTTATTGCCGCATTTGGCAAAGAGTTTGCAAAAGCTGGCAAATTACATCCTCAACTCCATCGCTACTTGCTAGGTGCTCAAGACACGCGCAATATCGGGGATTATGGCATTACCTCAAGCGTCAGCAGTGAGCAAGCGCAAGAGGTGTTGCAATGGGGAGAGACCTTTATTGCTGTCGCTGAAGAGTATTTGCTGTCGCTAGATAGCTGATCAACCTGAATCGCTCCGCAAGAGGAACCCCATGCCCGACCACAAATACGAAACCCCGCAAATTCTCTCCGACGCGCCGCTGCGCGATCGGGACCAGACCCATTTCCACTTCGACGAATTCGCCGTCACCCTGGCGCGCCTGGTGGCATCGAAGAAAACCCTCACCCCGTTGACCATCGGCGTCCACGGGGACTGGGGATCTGGCAAGACCACCCTTTTGCAGCGGATCAAGATGATGCTCGACCAGACCGGCGTGCTTGCGGATGCGACCCAACCGGCTTTATTAGATTTCGTCAACGACCACGAAAGCCCCCAGGGAGTATTCCGCCCCTGCCGCACGGTGTGGTTCAATGCCTGGAAATACGCCGACGAAGACGAACTGCTGGTGGCCCTGGTGCGCGTGATTGTGCAAACCATGGCGAAAGACGACCTGGTGAACAAGGTGATTGCCAAACTGCTCGATCCCAGCTACCCGCGCCGGGATGTGGTGGATACCGTGCTCTCCTGGTTTTCGATCAAAGTTGGCGATGTGGGGATTGGGCTGAACACAGGGACGCCGGTTCAGACGCCCTTCGCCGAGAAAACCGCCCTGCTGGATCTCTTCGACGAGGCCTTCAACCGCCTGCTGGCGGCCTGGGTACACCGCAAACTCAACGTTGATAAGATCAACCCCGAGGAAGGGGTTTTGGTGGTCTTCATCGACGATCTTGACCGCTGCCTGCCCGAAAAGGCCGTCCAGGTGCTGGAAGCTGTCAAGCTCTTCCTCGACAAGACCGGCTGCATCTTCGTGCTGGGCGCCGATACGCGCATCGTGCGCGCTGCCGTGGCCCAATTCTACAAGAACCAGGGCGTGACCGGCGAGAACGCCGACGATTACTTGGAAAAGATCATCCAACTACGCTTCGACCTGCCGCCCATTCAAGATGATGTCATGGGCGATTACCTGAACCAGATTTCCGGGGCCGACGAGATCCTGGCAGAATACGGGCCGGTGCTGGTGGCTGGGGCCGAGATCAACCCCCGCAAGACCAAGACCTTCCTCAACGACCTCAACCTGGCCTGGGCCATGCTGGTCAACACTGGCCAGGCCGAGGGCGTAGACCGCGCCGATTTCACCCGCTGGCTGGTGCTGATGCGCGCCGCCCCGGAGAATTTCCGCCGCCGGGTGAGCGAGATCGAAGATCAAGACTTGAGATTGAAGTTTGTCAACGATGCCTTGCGCTGGGCGGGGGGCAAAGAGGTAGACGAAACCCTCAAAGCCACCTTTCAGGATTACAGCGCTTCGCGTCGTTTACAGCGCGTGCTGCGCGCCATCGGCGCTTTCGGGAAAAATTTCGACGCCCCCACCCTGGACGCTTTTCTGCACCTGGTCGCCCCGCCCGCGGCCGAACCGCTCGTAGTCGTCCGCCCGACGGCGATCAAAACCGGGCGCGAGCCTGCGCCGCGCCGGGATGTGCAAACCTTCGGCGGCCTCGAGTTCGTCCCTGTTCCCGCCGGGACCTTCCTGATGGGCAGCCGTGAGGAGGATGCGTTGACTTATGATAATGAACATCCCCAGCACGCCGTTGAAATCCCTGACAAGTATTGGATAGGCCGTTTCCCCGTAACGAATGAACAATTCCTATCCTTTGCGAATACGAGCGCTCGCACCACGGCGGCGGAGGAAACAGGCTTTGGGCAAGTTTGGACGGGCAGCAAACGGGAATCTGTAAAAGAGGCGGATTGGCGGCATCCTCTGGGGCCGGAAAGGGGCATTGAGGAGAGAGGCGATCACCCCGTGGTGCAGGTTTCCTGGCTGGATGCCCAGGCTTACGTAAGCTGGCTGAACGAGACCTACGGCGGGGAACTGCCTGAGGGCTGCGTTTTCCGCCTGCCGACCGAAGCCGAGTGGGAGAAAGCCGCCCGCGGCGAGTACGCCAACCAATGGCCCTGGGGGAACCACTTCGATCCCCAGAAGTGCAATTCCTCCGAAGGCGGGCCGCGCGATACGACTCCCGTGGGGGCCTATTCCCCGGCGGGCGACAGCCCCTACGGCGCCGCCGATATGGTCGGCAATGTCTGGGAGTGGACGCACAGCTTGTTCAAGGATTATCCCTACGATGTGCAAGATGGCCGCGAATCAGAAAAGGCTTCTGGCGCGCGTGTGCTGCGGGGCGGCTCGTGGCGCAACAATCGAAACAGCGCCCGCTGCGCCTCCCGGCGCAGGTACGTCCCGGATCACTTCTACAGCGATGTCGGTTTCCGGGTGGTGTGCGCTCCCAATTTGTCCTGAATCGCTGGATTCTGAATCCTGAATCCCCCGCCTCCCCCCGAAGGGGGGCGATTTTTTTGATTTTTCGCAACTGCTGCCTGGGAACACCGATCCCCTTACCCAGTCCGGTTTTCGCGCTCACACACGCTCCTGGTCATGCGTCGAGCGCACATATTTCTGCAAAAACTGCCCGGTGTACGAATTTGGGTTGCCGCAGATCTCCTCGGGTGTGCCCTCGGCGATGATCTCGCCGCCGGCCTCGCCGCCCTCTGGTCCCAAGTCAATGATGTGATCGGCGACCTTGATGATATCCAGGTTGTGCTCGATGATCAGCACCGTGTTACCGCCATCCACCAGGCGTTGCAGGACCTCGATCAGCTTGTGCACGTCGGCGGCGTGCAGCCCCACGGAAGGTTCATCCAACACGTACAAAGTCCGACCCGTCGAGCGCTTGGATAGCTCACGCGCCAGCTTGACGCGCTGCGCCTCGCCGCCCGACAGAGTCGGCGCGGGCTGGCCGACGCGGATATAGCCCAGCCCTACATCGTACAACGTCTCCAGGCGGTTGACCATCGGTGGGAAAGCATCGAAGATTTCCAGGGCGCGCTCGATGGTCATATCCAGCACATCGGCGATGTTGTATTCCTTGAAGCGCACCTGCAGGGTCTCGCGGTTGAAACGCGTTCCGCGGCAGACCTCGCATGGCACGTACACATCCGGCAGGAACTGCATCTCGATGCGCAACTGCCCCTGGCCCTGGCAGGCCTCGCATCGCCCGCCGTGGACGTTGAACGAGAAACGCCCCGGCCTGTACCCGCGGATTTTGCTCTCCGGCAGCTCGGCGAACAGCTTGCGGATATGATCCCATAACTTGGTGTACGTGGCTGGGTTGGAGCGCGGCGTGCGCCCGATGGGGGATTGATCTATGTTGATGACCTTGTCTATCAGATGCAGGCCCTCGATGTGATCGTGCTCCCCCGGGCTGGTCTTAGCCCGGTGGAGGTCCCTGGCCAGGGCATGGTAGAGCACATCCACCATCAGGGTGGATTTCCCCGACCCGGAGACGCCGGTGATGCAGACCAGCCTGCCCAGGGGGACTTTGACATCTATGTTTTTCAGGTTGTGCTGGCGCGCCCCTATGATCTCGATATATTCACCATTGCCGCGGCGGCGCCTCTCTGGGATGGGCACCCGCAGCCTGCTGGAGAGATAAGCCCCGGTCAGCGATGTGGGGTGAGCCAGGATGTCAGCCACGGTCCCTTCGGCGACCACCTCCCCGCCGTGTTCCCCCGCGCCCGGTCCCAGGTCTACCACCCAATCGGCGGTCTCGATGGTTTCGGAGTCATGTTCCACGACCAGCACGGTATTGCCCAGGTCGCGCAACCCCTCCAGGGTGCGCAGCAGGCGGGCGTTATCCCGGGGATGCAGACCAATCGAGGGTTCGTCCAGCACGTACAGGACGCCCATCAACCGGGATCCGATCTGGGTGGCAAGCCGGATTCGTTGGGCCTCCCCACCCGAAAGGGTGGCCGCGGAGCGCTCCAGCGTAAGATAATCCAATCCCACATCCACCAGGAATCCCAATCGCTCCTGTAATTCCCGCAAAATCCGAGAGGCGATGATGCGCTGGCGCTCCGAGAGCGGCGAGTCATCGGCGGCCATTTCCTTCACCCACGCCAGGGTCTGGTGCACAGGCCAGCCGGTGACTGTGATGATGTTCGTGTCGAGCAGCGTTACCGCCAGGGCCTCTTTGCGCAGGCGTTTGCCCAGGCAAGCGGCGCAGGTGTTCAAACTCATCATGCTGGAGATGCGCTCGCGCATGTATTCCGAATTGGTTTCGTTGTAGCGGCGCTTCAGATTTCCGATCACGCCCTCGAAAACCCGCTGAAATCTATACTCGTTCCCGTGGGCATTCTGGTAGGTCATGGTGATTTCTTTGCCGCCTGAACCGTTCAGGATGATATCGAGGTGTTTGGGAGGCAGCTCGCCGACGGGGATATCGAGGTTGATGCCGTAATGGCGCGCGGCCGCTTCCAGGCTTTGCCAGTACCAGCCGCCCTCCTCCTTCGGCCCGCCCCACTCGGAGACGTCAATGGCGCCTTCGTTGAGCGACAGGTCTTTGTTGGGGATCAACAGGTCAAGGTCTATCTCCAGCTTGCCTCCCAGCCCCTGACATTCCGGGCATGCGCCGTGGGGGGTGTTGAAGGAGAACGTGCGCGGCTCGATCTCGGGCAGACTGATGTGGCACTCAGAGCAGGCCAGGTATTCGGAGAAGTAGATGTCGGAAGTCTGATCGTCAGGAGTCTCATGGTCACCAGGAAGTTCTGGCACTTGACTATGAGACTGGCGACTATCAGACTGACGACTCACAATCAAATACCCCTCCCCAAATTTGAGCGCCGTCTCCACCGAATCCGTCAGACGGGTGCGGAAGTTCTTTGCCTCTTCGGGGTCTTCGCGCTTACGGATGACCAGACGATCCACTACGGCCTCGATGTGGTGGATCTTGTAGCGATCCATCTCGACTTTGTCGTCCAGGGTGATGACCATCCCATCGACGCGGGCGCGCAGGAAGCCGGATTTCTGGATTTCATCCAGCGTGGCCTGGTAAGTCCCTTTGCGGCCGCGCACCACTGGGGCCAGGATCAGCAGGCGCGACCCCTCGGGCAGGCTTTCGATGACCTCGACGATCTCCTGCGCCGATTGTTTGGAAACTTCCCGGCCGCACTCGGGGCAATGTGGGACTCCAGCCCGGGCGAAAAGCAGACGCAGGTAGTCGTAGATCTCGGTGACTGTGCCTACCGTAGAGCGCGGGTTGCGGGAAGTGGCGCGCTGGTCTATGGAGACCGCCGGGGAAAGTCCGTCAATATAATCCACATCGGGCTTGTCCATCTGCCCCAGGAACTGGCGGGCGTAGGCAGAGAGCGACTCGACGTAACGGCGCTGGCCCTCGGCGAAGATGGTGTCGAACGCCAGGGAGGATTTTCCCGAACCGGATAGCCCGGTGATGACCACGAATTTGTCGCGCGGGATTTCGACGGTGATATTCTTCAAATTGTGGACGCGCGCGCCCACCACGCGGATAACAGGGGAGGAAGTCATAATAAACTCAATTATAGCACGCTTGTGCTAATAATGACGTTAGAAAACAGCCAAATGACAATTATATCAGCCCCACCTTTTTTCGGCTTGCTTTCTGCCAGGTTTTACGCTACACTCAATCCATCGAAAAAACGTAACTGCTCAGTCATCGAACGGATTAGCCCGAAAAAAGGGTGTGCGTGGGGATGCGCAGCACCCCCACGCACACCCTTTTTTCGGGAATTTCTCCCTTTGGCTGAGTAGTTACGAAAAAACGTAACTGCTCAGTCATCGAACGGATTAGCCCGAAAAAAGGGTGTGCGAAGGGGGCGCAGCCCCCTTCTCACACCCTTTTTTCGGGAATTTCTCCGTTTGGCTGAGTAGTTACGAAAAAACAACGAATATAGATTGTGGGGTTGCTGTGTTGTCCGAAGATCAGGTTTTTATCGGGATCGATCCGACTGCCGGAAAGCGGCCGCTGACATACGCTGCTCTGGATCGTGACTTGCGGCCAATCGCTCTGGGCAGCGGCGATGTGGAAGAGGCGGCTGCTTTCGTGGCCGGGCAGGCGCGTGCTGTGGCGGCGATCTGCGGGCCGCTGCGGCCAAATCAGGGTTTGATGAAACTCGATCACGTGCGCGCTGGACTGAGCCCAGTCCCTCCCGCGGGGCGCTGGCAGGATTTTCGGGTCGCCGAATACCAGCTCCACCAGCGCAAGATCCGCATACCACGAGCGCGCCCTCAGGTTGATCGGTGTCCCGCCTGGATGCAAACCAGCTTTCGACTGTACGAATACCTGACGCGCCTGGGGTATCGGCTATATCCCAGCCCGGATGAATCTCTGCAAATATTGGAAGTCAACGCTCACGCCAGCTATGCCGCGCTTTTGGAGTGTTTGCCCTTCTCGAAAACCAGCCTGGAAGGGCGTTTGCAGCGCCAGCTCGAATTATACGACCTGGGCCTCGAGATCCCTGATCCCATGCGAATTTTCGAGGAATTTACTCGTTATCGAATTTTACGGGGAATCGTGCCTTTAGAGGGACTCTATCTCCCCCATGAGTTAGATGCGCTCGTGGCTGCCTATACCGCCTGGACAGCCAGTCTGCATCCTGAGCGAGTCACGATTCTGGGGGACGCTTCGGAAGGTCAAATCGTTCTGCCGGTCAAAGTGTTGAAGAAGAAGTACATAGAATAACAATATTGGAGATGAACCATGCCCCCTTACAAAACGAAATTGATCCTCAACCCCAACGCCGACATGGGCAACGCCGGGCGATTAGCCGCCGATCTGCGCCCTGTCGTGGATGAATATGGCGGGGCCGATTGGTCTGGGACCCTCCATCCCACCCATGCCATCGAATTGGCGCGCCAGGCCGCTTTCGATGGTTATGAACTGGTTGTCGCCGTGGGAGGGGATGGCACCATCCATGAGGTCATCAACGGCGTTATGCTACTCCCCCCAGAACAGCGCCCTCGCATCGGCATTGTCCCTTTGGGGTCGGGCAACGACTTTGCTCACAGCGTGGGAATGAAGGACAATCATGTCGAAGCGTTGAGGCAGATATTCTCCGGCGCGCCGAAACCCATTGACCTGGCTGTTGTCGAAGATAGTCTTGGCCGACGTGAATATGTGGATAACACGATTGGGATTGGCTTCGATGCCACGGTCACGATCCGTTCTCACTCTCTGCCGGTCGTGCGCGGATTTTTGATGTATCTGGTCGCCGTGCTACAGACCATCATCCTGAACCACGACGCCGCTCACATGGAGATCGAAACCGACCAGGAGAGCTGGACAGAAGATGTGCTGATGCTTGTTGTCTGTAATGGGCCGCGCGAGGGCGGGGGCTTCCTGGTTGCCCCCGATGCCGTCAACAACGATGGCCTGCTGCATTATGCCGCCATCAAAAAAGTCTCGCGGGCGATGATGTTCCGCCTGGTGCCTGAGGTGATGAACGGCACCCACGGGCGCTTCGAACCGGTGCGCATGGGTCACCTGAAGAAATTGACCCTGAAATCGGACCGCCCGCTGTTTATCCACACCGATGGCGAGATCTTTTCCGATTTTGGCTCTGATGTCAGAGAGTTGAAGATAGAAGTTCTTCCTCAAGCCGTCGAGGTTATGGTTTAATTGAATCTGCTAACGAATAGTGGATTCGGGGCGGCATATATGGGGGTGCGTGCGCAGCATGCACCCCCATATATGCCGCCCCGTATCCTCTACTCGTATGGAATGTGAAATTAAGAGCTGATGCTTAGGGCTTGGAGCCTGGAATTTTCCCAATGCCTGATCTCGAACATAGTCTTTACGGTCACGATTTGGGTCACTTGCGTATTGTCGCCGAAGGATGGGGCCTGGAATTAGCCGCGCCCGACACAAAAGCGGCCATAGCTGAGTTGGCCAGCCAACTATTAGCCCCCATGCTGGTTGAAGAAATTCTAGAAACATTGTCTTCCGAGGCGCGCTCAGCTTTGGATGACATCCTCGATGAAGCTGGCCGCATGCCCTGGGCGCAGTTCACCCGCCAGTATGGCGAAGTGCGCGAGATGGGGCCAGGCCGCCGCGACCGCCAACGTCCAGATCGAAACCCCATCTCGACTGCCGAAGTGCTCTGGTATCGCGCGCTGATCGGCCGCGCCTTCTTCGACGCGCCGCGCGGCAGCGAGGAATTCGCCTATATTCCGGATGATCTGATTCCCTTGATCCCCCAACAATCATCGAGCAAAGGCGGGGCTTCCTTGGGCCGAGCGGCTACCTCGGTCGAAAGCGCCTATCCCATGCCCGTCAATGACCGCCTGCTCGATCATGTTTGCACCTTCCTGGCCGCGCTGCGCACAGACCAGGAACCTGCCTCGCTGCCCGAAAACCTGCAACCGTTTTTACTTTCCCTTCTCGCCAGCGCCGGCATCCTTGCGCCTGATGGTCAGCCCGACCTCGACGCCACCCGCGCCCATCTGGAAGCGCCTCGCGGCGACGCCCTTCTCCAACTCGCCCAGGCCTGGCTGAACAGCGCTGCGCACAACGACCTCCGCCTGACGCCGCGCTTGCAACTCGAAGGCCAGTGGGAGAACGATGCTCTCGCAGCGCGCCGCTTCGTCATCCAGGCTCTGGACGCCCTGCCGGGGAAAACCTGGTGGAACCTCTCCGCCTTCATCGCCGATATCCGCCGCGCCCATCCCGATTTCCAACGCCCGGCTGGGGATTACGATTCGTGGTATATCAAAGACGCCAGAACCGATGAGTTTCTGCGCGGTTTCGAGCATTGGGATGACGTGGAGGGGGCTTTGATTCGATATATGATTACCGGCCCCATGCACTGGTTAGGGTTGGTGGATGTAGCTGCTCCCGAGGAGGATACGCCTCCTTCAGGGGCGATGGCGTTCCGACGCTCGGGCTGGGCGGCCCCCCTTTTTGCGGATACTGCCCCCGAGGGACTCCCCCCCGAATCTGACCCCGTGCATGTCCGCTCCGATGGGCGTGTGGGCGTCCCCCTCGGCGCGCCGCGCTCTGCCCGCTATCAGATTGCCCGCTTTTGCCGCTGGGAGCCGGACACCCCCCACGAATATCGTTATCTTTTCACGCCTGCCTCCCTGGAACGGGCGCGCGGACAGGGACTGCAAATCAGCCATCTCTTGACGATCCTGCAAAAACACGCCGACCCGATCCCGCCCAATATTCTGAAAGCGCTGAAACAATGGGAACATCGCGGCACGGAAATCCACATCGAGCGGCAGGTGATCCTGCGAGTCGGCGCGCCCCAAATCTTACAGGCCTTGCAGAAAACACGCGCCGCCCGCTTCCTTGGTGATCAACTTGGCCCCACAGCCATCATCATCAAGGCCGGGGCTGAGGAGAAAGTGCTGGCTGCATTATTGGAAATGGGTTTTATGGGGGAAACGTTCAACGTTCAACGTTAAACGTTGAACGTTTTCCCCACACCTGATACAACCCCAAATTCCCCTCTTGCCCATCGGAATAGAAAGTCTCTAACACCGCGAAGCCGGTTTCGGTCGCAAGGCCGTTGAGTTCTCTTTCGTTGAATTGATGGACATAGCGCAGCCCGTAACCGCCGCGCCGCCAATCCAGCAGGTGATCGCCAGCGTCAACCTGGGCAGTGTGCAACCCAATGGCCTCCCAGGGCTGGATTCGGGCTATCAGCCGCGGGCTGTTCAGGAATTGCCAGTTAGAGTGGATGAAGCGGCTATTGGGGAGCAGAAGAGAATAAACTTTCCGAAGAGTTTGCAGACGAAAGTCGCGGCCAGGGAGATGGTGAAGCACAGCGAATGCCAGGATAACGTCGAACTGTGACTGCCGACCGCCGACCGCTGACTGACTACCGTCCACTGTCCACCGTTCACTGCCCCCTGCCCCCTGCCCACTGACGACTGAAACATCCCACTGTGGACTGCTAAGGTCTGCCTGGGCGTAGTGAATGTTGGAGGATCCCGAAGACCCCGCCCGGGCCGCGTCCAGAAGCTCCCTGCTGAAATCCAGGCCCAGGTATTGGCCCTGATACCCTCTCCGGGCCAGCTCACGGCCCAATTCGCCGTTGCCGCATCCTAAATCCAGAATATCCGCATCCTGGGGAATCGTCTCGAGAACTCGCAACACGCCGGGCTGTAGACGTTCCCGCGTGGCGGTGAACTGCCTGGCAAAGGTCTGGTAGAATTGCTGGTTGAGTCGGATCAGCCGGTGAGCGGTAGACGAGTCCATGTGGACATTATAGCAGTGTAGAACCATGGCGAGAACAGAAAAAGAACTTTGGTTGCAATCGAAGGAACTGACCCCGCAGAAGCGGCTTTTGGCGCGGCAGGCGTTGGAGGAGATCCGTGAGGGCCGGGATGTTTTTACCACCCTGCGCCGCTACCCTTTGCCAAAAGGCGAGGGATTTTTGAACAAGTCGGTGTTGGTGGCGGTGTACCGGGATCTGGTGGAGGATGGGGAATGGGACCCCGATCCGGTCTTGATGACCAGGATCCGCCTGAAACCGATGCGCACACTTTCGGGGGTGACCACGGTGACCGCGCTGACCAGGCCCCACCCTTGCCCGGGGAAATGTATTTTCTGCCCCACCGATGAGCGCATGCCCAAGAGTTATCTCCCCGATGAGCCGGGGGCGATGCGCGCCCTGCACCACGATTTCGATCCTTACGAACAGGTTCAGGCGCGCGTCCAGGCCTTGCACGATGTTGGGCATCCCACCGATAAGATCGAGCTGTTGGTTTTGGGCGGCACCTGGAGCGCGTATCCAAAAGATTATCAGGAGTGGTTTTTGCGGCGATGTTTCGACGCCATGAATGAGGCCGAGTCGGAGACGTTGGCCGATGCACAGGCCATGAACGAGGGCGCGCCTCATCGCAATGTGGGCCTGGTCATCGAAACGCGGCCTGATCATATCGGCCAGGAGGAAATCGCCTGGCTGCGCGCTTTAGGGGTGACGAAGGTTCAGATCGGCGCGCAGAGCCTGGATGATGAGATTCTGGCTTCGAACAGGCGCGGCCATACCGTGGGGGAATTGCGAGAGGCGTTAGCGTTGCTGCGAGCGGCGGGCTTCAAGGTGGTGCTGCACTGGATGCCCAATCTGCTGGGGGCGACATTGGATTCCGACCGCGCAGATTTCGTCCGTCTGTGGGAAGGATTCTGCCCCGATGAACTCAAGATTTACCCTACCCAGTTGCTGGCCAACGCCGAATTGTACGAGTACTGGAGGCGGGGGGATTACCACCCTTATAGCACCGAGGAGCTGATCGAGTTGATCGCCGATGTGAAGACCACGATCCCGCGTTATTGCCGGGTCAACCGGGTTATTCGGGATATCCCCTCCCAAAATGTGGTCGAGGGCAACCGGCGCACCAGTCTGCGGCAGGATGTTCGACTGGCGTTGGAACGCCGTGGAGAGCGCTGCGAGTGTGTGCGCTGCCGCGAGGTGCGCGGCCAGGCGATCGAGCCTGGCGACCTGCTGTTGGATGATCTGATCTATGAGGCCGATTTCGCCGAGGAACATTTTCTGTCTTACGTGACCCCCGATGACAGGCTGGCGGGATTCTTGCGGTTGTCGTTGCCGGGGGCTGAATCCCCTCGGACGGGACTGGCCGATTTGGAGGGCGCGGCGATCATCCGCGAGGTGCACATCTATGGTCAATCCCTGCCGGTCGGGCAGGAGCGCCAGGGGGTCGCGCAGCATGCCGGCTTGGGGACGGACTTGCTCCAGCGCGCCGAAGAAATTGCCCAGGAGAAGGGTTTTCACCGACTGGCAGTGATCTCAGCCATCGGCACGCGGCAATATTATCTAGAGCGAGGCTTCGAGAGGGGGGAGTTGTATCTGGTGAAGGGTTTATAGTAGACGGACGAAGATTCCCAATTCGAGATGGACTTAGAGAGGTTCCGGTTTGATTTCCAGTCGTCTTCCATGAACAGGACGAGATCGCCCCAAGACTCATCATCACATAGCGGGTGAGAGCCCGCGATTCATCAAAAAAGATTGCGCGAGCGCCGAACGGCTTGCATCACCAGCCAGGGCGGATTTGCTAACAACCCCAGCCATAACTCAACCCGGCCAGCTCGCGGCGCTGGCCTTCCAGGGCGATAGCCCTGGTCTGGTTCATGCGTTGATGGGCGCACCGCCGTGTTCAAAGCCAACATCTTTCGGGAAAATACAAGGGGCTATCGTTTTTATACTTCTATACGACTCAACTTATCGCTAGCTAAACGATTGAGACTGATTCCAGCTTCTGTAGCCTCAAGCACCAAACGCCGATGCAACTCCGGCGGTATCCGCACTATAAATCTACCACTATACCGCCTTACAGATATGGGTTCAGGCACAATTTCCCCACTCGCCTCCATATCTGCCACTGCTTCTGCTACTACTTGACGAATACCTTGCAATGCCCCCTCCGGTTCTCCAGCTAACCAACTCAGGCTCGGAAATTCGATACATACGCCGACATATTCGTTGTCTTCCTCCGACCAGGTTACCCGGTAGGTATATCGATCATTGCTCATCATCTCTTTGGCTCTCCAAACGTTCTATAGCTTTCAATACCTGTCTTACCTGGTATGCTTTGGCCTTGCCATTATCGTTCTGAATATGTATCATCTCAATAATAAGGGGGGCGGGGGGTGTGCGGGCGGCGAAGCCGCCCGCACACCCCCCATCTTCCCTCAAGTTATTGAGAAGATACCTGAATATTCACTCGCGGATCTCCTTGCCAGGGGGTTTTGTAGACACGATGGCTACTTCCGCATCGGACCCTGAAAACCAAAAACCGCGCCGGTCAGGCTTTCCGCCGAGCAGCCGCATCTGTCATGCGCTCTGATTGCCCTTTTGGCGCTTTCTATCGCCGCCAAAAGGCTCGCCTCGGTCCCGTTCAGGCCGTCGTCGCAACTGCTCACATGATCGCCCGTGTGGTCTACCACATGTTAAAGTACCCGGCCTGCTCTGAGCAAGGTCGAAGGGTGGAATACGAACCCTTATCCGCTCGAGATTACGAAAAACGCTACCGAGAACGTCAGATAAACTATCTCCATATAAATCTGCTAAACTTGGCTTCCAGCTCACTCCCGTTTGAGCTGTTTCTGAGAAAGCCACTGGCGGTCTGCGTCACCGACGAGCACAAGGAATTCGATGGGGTTGACGCCGTCGGCCCCCATGAAACCTCCGAGACCCCCCACCACGCAGAGCTTCGAGTACCCAGCCATTGTCGTACCTCCTTGCTGTCCTCGGCCTAACGTGTAATTCACGGGCTCGCCGACTATGCAATCCGACAAACATCAACCAGAGCCAAAATTTGCCCTTTTCGCGCCGCGTACCAGAGCCGAAGGCGAGTCCGGTTGACGCGGGGTTAGCCAGCCCGAAAGCCCCGAAGCTGCCTTTTAGCAAAGGCATTGTATATATGAGTTCACTGAAAATACTCAGGAACGATGGGCGGGGCGGCATATATGGGGGTGCGTGCGTAACACGCACCCCCATATATGCCGCCCCGAATCCTCTAGTCGTAGTTTTTGCAGTGGACTCATATATATTTCGAAAATATTAGGCGAACTCAGCAACGGGAATATTCCGTTCTTTTGCCCAACTCTTGCGATGAAGTTTGATGCGCTCTATCTCATGTAATGTTTCTGCTGAGAGATAGCTTTCACCACAATTCGGACAACTTACTACCGGAATATTCTCAATGACCAAAAGGTTCTCGCCTTTTCCGTAGCTTCTGGTTATTTTGCGAATTCTTACTCCGCTTTCTCCACAAATGTCACATATCATATCAGTCATCGTTTCATTCTCGCCATACAGTTATTATCACTAACTTTCCGGTTATGCTGAGTTTTGCCGCTATGGCAATAGTATCACCTGCAAGCGTCTGCCCTTCGATTACATATTTCCACTCAGCGATGTCTTTTTCTTTCTGCCGCTCTCGAATGTTTCCAGTAAGTATTCCGCTTTCTATGTCGAAGATGGACAGATTATCATCATCCATCTCTTCCTCTGTGTGTATCGCCATCACATATTGGCGATTTTGGACTTTCTCACGCATTCGAGTCAAAATTCGAGTATACAAAAATATTGCTCCGTTTGAAGTGGTTTACGATAGAAATATTCGCTTTACGAATTTTACCAGAATTGATAGGGCTAAATATTCCTGACGATACGCTTCTGCCTGGAACTTTGGCATACTGTTAATGTAGGTGGGCAAACTCGCTTACGGGGCTTTAGTCATTTTCTCATTTTCTCTGTAGCAAGTTTGCCGACCGGCGATTGTCTCCCCTCTGGCCACCCCGTCAAGGGCGGGCCTGCTCGCTTTTTCAATCGACACTTGATCCGCCCTTGACTGGGCCCCGGCCTCCGGGGAAGCGCTCCCGCAAATCAAAGCGGTTCGACTTCATCCCGTTCGCAGGCTCTTTTCGATTATGCTCTTTCAATCTTTTTTTGCTGCCTATTGCCTTTTGCACACCCCCTCAGGGTGGTGCACCGTTGCCGAAAATTACTGGCGCAGTGTTGCCGCGAATCCCTGGTGCACTTTCAGCCGCGAATTGACACCTATGCTGTAACTCAACTCGGCCTGCTCGCGGCGCTGTCCTTCCAGGGTGTTAGCCCTGGTCTGGTTGACGCTGTGTTGGGCAGTCTTCTCGTTTTATGCAGCCACTAACTCATCAAGCCTGTTACTCAATTCGCGCTGATTGGTCTCTTGAATTCTACGAATAAGCACTTGGGCGCTTCTTTTACATGCTTCACTGGATAAGTCAATCAATGTCTCTCGGTTAGGTTGATATTCGAAGATCATTACTAAAGGGGCCTCTTCGACGTACCCCAATGTCATCCCAAGCATGATATTGGTTGCCATTTTGAGATTATCTTCGGTCAGACTATTGTCATTATATGCCCCATGAAAAACATGCGCTCCATTTGGTATCTCTGCTGATAGCATAGAACTACTACTAATTTCGCGAGACAAAAAACTGCTCAGACGGTCTATATTCTTGTCTGTGATACTTTTACTTCGCTTTGCCATAGTATTTGTCCTCATAAGTTTTCCGATAAGAACGCCAATACCGTTTTATATCTTCAATCGCCTGTGTCAAAGCAACGCCCTTATCTTCCACTAACTCTGCTGTCTTCGTCTGTTCACCAGAAGGCAACATTATATCTCGATGAAAAAACTCGTGGGCTTCATCAAACCGAACGATAGCACGCCATCGCCCATCAATATAGGCCTCATACTGGATTACGATAATTGCTTCAACATGCCCGTGTTCAATCACAAAATGGACACGCAAACGATCGAGCCCTGTCTCAAAGTCTTGTATCCAGTATTTTTCACCCATAGGTTGTAATGTTGAGCCGATTCAAATTTTTGCAAATTTGTAGCGCATCAGTATTATATCAAAAGCCGCCTGTTCATTCAGAGATGGCTTTTAGCAACGCCAGGCTGCACAACGGCTGGCGTTAGTGGCAGGTGGGAGGGACAAGACTCGCTGTCGAAACGGGAAAAACCCGAAGACAGAAAAATGCTTGAAAACGCGGTGCGTACCCACCATCCGCTGCACCCCATCATGATGGCAGGGCCATCATTTTTCCTGGGGGAAACAGGGGTGCAGGCGTACGTCTGAGTTGTTAATTACAGTATACTCTGGATTGGCAGGCAAGCAAGCCGTACATTTGCATTGGC
>VGOC01000057.1 GCA_016865865.1 Chloroflexota bacterium | reverse complement strand
CTCGATGTTCGCCTTTCGGCGGTATAGAGACATCGAGGATACTCGCAGGAGCCAATTTTCATCAAGGGCGCATCCCATCACTTTGGCGCGCTAACAAAATCAATACGGCTTGCACCTGGAGTTTTTTCAAACTGAGGCCGGGGAAGTCGTTGTTGATTATGTCGTCCCTGACCATTTTCAGGGCTATCCTGGTGTGGTTCACGGCGGTGTGGTCGCTTCCCTGGTGGATGAAGTCCTCGGACGTGTCCACATGGGAAGCGATCCTGCCAACCCTCGCTTTATGTTCACCGCCAGAATAACCGTGCAATATCGCAAAAATGTGCCGACGGGTATGCCCATCCGAATCGTTGGCCGCGCTGTCAGTAGTAAGCGACGCACGGCTACTTCTGTTGCTGAGATTTACGACTCTGATGGGGAACTGCTGGCCGAAGCCGAGGCGTTGTTGGTGGATGTGCCTCCAGAGAAGATCGGCAATGTTGATATGGAAGACCTGGGTTGGAAGGTTTACCTGGATTAGAATGAGCACTGGAGATTGAATGAAGATCATTGAATATCATCGTCCAGAAAGATTAGAAGACGCGTTGGCTTTACTTGCCCGGACAGACCCGCGCACTGCGCCGTTGGGGGGTGGGACGGTGCTGAATCAACCATCCGACCAAGAAGTTGCGGTGGTTGATTTGCAAACCCTGGGGTTGGATCTGCTCGAAGCGCGCGGGCGCACTTTGAGCATCGGCGCGATGGTGACTCTTCAGGCCTTGCTCGATTGTTCTGAAACACCACCTGCTTTGAAAGCCGCCATCCGGCATGAAGCTACCTACAACATCCGCCAGGTAGGGACGGTGGCCGGTGCGTTGGTCTCCGCCAATGGCCGTTCTCCCTTTGCTACGGCTATGCTGGCTACGGCTCCAGAATTGATCTTACAGCCGGGCGACGAAAAGATGGCCTATGGAGAGCTGCTACCATTGCGCGCCGAACGATTGCCCGGTCGCCTGATAACTCAATTGACGATACCATCGAAAATCAAACTGGCCTATCAATACGTGGCGCGCTCCCTGGCGGATTTGCCCATCGCCTGCGTGGCCGTAGCGCAATGGCCTTCGGGTCGGACGCGGGTCGCCCTGGGTGGATATGGAAAATCCCCGCTGATCGCTATGGATGGTCCTGACCCCGACGGCGCGGAGATCGCCGCCCGTGACGCCTATCGCGAGGCCAGCGACCAGTGGGCCAGCGCGGAGTATCGCAGCGATATGGCGGCCACGCTGACCAGACGTTGTTTGGACGAGTTATGATCCTAGAATTGCTTATCAACGGAATCGAACACCAAATCGAAGCTGCCCCGGGCGATACCCTTTTCAAGGTGTTGCGCTCTCTGGGATATTATGGCGTCAAGTTCGGCGCCGAAGGTGGTGAAACCGGCGCGGATACGGTTTTGTTGGATGGAAAACCTATCAATGCTGATCTTTACCTGGCTGCCCAGGCGGAAGGACATCAGATTGCTACCATCGAAGCCCTTGGAGAACATCCCGCGCAGGGATGGAAGCGCACCGAGGGGTTGCACCCCCTTCAACGAGCGTTCGTGGAGACGGGCGCTATCCAGTGCGGATACTGTACCCCTGGGCAGATTCTTGCCTCCAAAGAGCTTCTGGAACGAAACCCAAACCCCAGCGAGGCCGATGTGCGTGATGCGCTCTCGGGCGTGTTGTGCCGCTGCACAGGGTACAAGAAACCCGTCCAGGCGGTGCTGCGGGCTGCGGCGGTGATGCGCGGTGAAGACGTCGAACCCATCGCCGGGCTTGATCGAGCGAGCCCCGCGCCCCCTGAATGGATTCCCCCTGAGGGTGGCCAGGGCGCACCAGCGGACGATTTCGACAGCAGTTTTACAACCCAAACCCGGGTCTTACCGCAGATCAAGGTTACGCCGCGAGCGGAAGAATTGCAGCGAGTGGGGAAGCCGGAGCCTAAGGTGGATGCTGTCAAATTAGTGCAGGGCAAACCAGCCTTCGCCGCCGACCTGGAGATACGCGGCCTGTTGTACGCCAGAGTCCTTCGCAGCCCCCATGCCCATGCACGGATCAAATCCATCGATGCCCGAAAAGCCCGCGCTCTTCCGGGCGTCGCCGCAGTGCTGACCCATGTAGATATCCCCCGCGTGGCTTATTCCACTGCTGGCCAGTCCGACCCCATCCCCGGGCCATTGGATTGTTTTTCGTTGGATAACAAAGTCCGTTTCGTCGGGGACAGAGTCGCCTTTATAGCTGCGGAGAAGCCCGAAATTGCAGAACAGGCGCTCCATCTAATCGAAGTCGAATATGAAGTATTAGAGCCGATCCTGGATATGCGTCAATCCATGCAGCCGGACGCGCCGATCATACACGATGAGCCAGAGTACGTCCACTTCGCCGACTCAGATCCCTCCCGCAACCTGGCCGCCGAAATCCGCATTGATATTGGCGATGTGGAGAAAGGGTACGAAGAGGCAGACTGTGTTTTCGAAGCTGAGTATGTCGTCCCCAAGGTGCAGCAGGCGCATATCGAGCCTCATGTGGTTGTGACATATTGGGATGAAGATGATCGCCTGGTGATCCGCACCAGCACCCAGGTGCCTTTCCATGCGCGCAGGATATTAGCTCCTGTGTTGGGATTGCCTGTCAGGCGCATCCGCGTTGTCAAGCCCCGCATCGGCGGGGGGTTCGGCGGCAAACAGGAGGTGCTTGTCGAAGACGTGGCCGCCCATCTGACCATTGCCACGAAACGACCGGTGATCTATGAATACTCCCGCGAAGAAGAGTTCATCGCCTCTCGCTCGCGCCATCCCATGCGCATCCGCTTGAAGACGGGACTCAAGGCAGACGGCGCGATCACGGCCAACGATATGTATATCCTCAGCGATACCGGGGCCAATGGCGCACATGCCTTGACAGTGACGGGAAACACAGGGCATAAATCCATGGCCTTGTATGTCGGTGATGGAAAATACCGCGAGTCGCCCAACATCCGCTTCTACGCCGATATCGTCTATACCAACCATCCGCCTTGCGGCGCATACCGCGGTTATGGCGTGCCGCAGGGCTTCTGGGCTGTCGAACGCCACATGGAGAAGATCGCTCGCGAGATGGGCTTCGACCCGCTTGAGTTCCGCCTGAAGAATGCTCTGCGCGCCGGTGAGTTGCATCCCTTCAGCACTGCCTGGAGCGAAGGCCGCGAACCGCGCCCAGAAACCATCGAGACCTGCGCACTGGAAGAATGCGTGAGACAGGGAAAAGCGGCCATTGGCTGGGATCAAAAGTACGGCAATGAGCAATGGCGTCAGACCGGTCATCGGTCATCGGTCGCCGGTCGGCCAGACAGAGGACAGGGGATGGGGGACGGACACCTGCGAAAGGGAATTGGTGTGGCATTGGTGATGCAAGGCACCGCCATCCCCTATCTCGATATGGGTGGGGCCAGCATCAAGCTCAACGATGATGGCTCCTTCAACTTGCTGATCGGCGCGACCGACCTGGGCACCGGCTCCGATACCGTCCTGGCGCAGATGGCTGCGGAAGTATTGGGGGTGCCACTGGAGGAGGTGATCGTCTACTCCTCGGATACTGATTTCACCCCCTTCGATGTGGGAGCGTATGCCTCCTCGACGACCTATGTCTCTGGCGCGGCGGTGGTTGATGCTGCCAGGAAAGTCGCTGAGCGGATCAAATCGCGAGCCGCGCGTATGCTCAACGCGCGTTTCGATGTCGAAACGTTCGAACAGACGAACGTGAAACTCATAGATGGCAAAGCAGTTGCGCCAGGCGGCGAATATGTAACCCTTGGCGAGGTGGCCTTGAACGCCCTTCACCATGAAGATCAGGAGCAGATCATGGCCGTAGGTTCGTATGTCTCGCCGGTCGCGCCGCCGCCCTTTGCTGCTCAATTCGCCGAGGTGACCGTGGACACCGAGACCGGCCAGGTTGTCGTGGATAAGCTGGTCATGGCGGTCGACTCCGGCGTGATTGTCAATCCGATCACCGCTTCGGGGCAGATCGAGGGGGGCATGGCCCAGGCGTTGGGTTACGCGGTCTGCGAAGAGATGGTTTACGATGAGAAAGGTCAGCCACGCGAAAAGGATTTCCGGGACTATCACATCTTCATGGCTCACGAAATGCCCGAACTCGAAGTTATTTTCGTGGAAACCTTCGAGCCGAGTCATCCCTTTGGGGTGAAGGCTGTCGCCGAAATTCCATTGGATGGAGTCGCCCCCGCGGTAGGCAATGCTGTCCTCGACGCCGTCGGCGTGCAAATCAACGCTAATCCTATCACGCCCGAAAAAGTCTGGCGGGCGCTCAAGGAGAGGTAGGGAATGGGACACGGATTTCACGGATTGGATGGATTTATCAGGCCTGCTTTGGAGATGATCTAGCAGTATGGAGTCCTTCTATCGTACCCTGGCAGAATTGGAAGAGAAGGGGGAAGGCGCGGCATTGTGCGTCATTGTGCACAGCCAGGGGTCTACGCCCCGGAACGCGGGCAGTAAAATGCTGGTTTACCCGGATGGCGGCATCGCGGGATCCGTTGGAGGCGGTGAATTGGAGAGCCGGGTGATCAGGGAAGCCCTGGAAGCCATGGCAGTTGGCAAACCGAGGAGAATAAAATATTCGATGACCGATCCACAACGCGGCGACCCTGGCGTTTGCGGCGGTCAATTGGAGGTGTATGTGGAACCCGTCATTCCCAGCCCTGCGTTGGTGGTCATCGGCGGAGGACATGTTGGCAAGGCTGTCGTTCACCTGGCGAAATGGCTGGGCTTCCGGGTGATCGTCAGCGATGACCGGCCAGAATTCTGTACGCCCGAGGCAATCCCTGATGCGGACGAATATATCCCCGGCGCGATGGCCAATCTGCCGGAGAAGTTGCCAATCACCCCCTGGACGTATCTTGTGTTGACCACGCGCAACGCAGCGGTTGATGCGGAAGGACTGCCGGTTTTGTTGAAGACAGCGGCGTCCTATGTCGGCGTGATTGGCTCGCGGCGTCGCTGGTTGACCACGGTCAAACTCATGCAAGAAGCGGGCGTGGGTTCCGAAGAGATCGAACGCGTCCACTCCCCGATTGGGTTAGAGTTGCATGCCGAGACCCCCGAGGAAATCGCCGTCAGCATCATGGCGGAGATCATCCTGCTGCGCGGCGGCGGGGATGGGAAACAGATGGCCAATTGATATTTCAAAATCAATTGCTGTCCCAGCTTGTTGTATAATTCCTGTGTATCGATGAGCCAAACATTCGAGAAAATCCTAACCCTTGTTGGCACTGGCGAAGTGGTCGTGTCTGAACACGGTTATGATGAATTAGCCAATGATCATATTCTTGTGCGAGATGTTATGGCTGGTATCTCGAATGCTATTGTCGTGGAAGATTATCCAAATTATGCCAAAGGACCTTGCGTGCTCGTTTTACAATACGAGGAGAGTAAGATGACAAAGCGTCGTATTACTAAACTGGTTCATATTGAAGATTTTGTTGCTGAAGTAGAAGTGGAATTGATTTATACAAATGATGATTGGTCACCCTACTTGTCTGTCGAAGATGCTGAAAAATTGGATGATGTCCGCCAGGCATTGATGGGGAAGGATTTTGAAGCTGCGTCTCGCATGGCGAGCGTATATCGTCTGTTACCGGTAGCCAGCTAAGGCATTTGGGAATGTGCTTGGGGGATCTGCCGTGTACGAATACGCCTTGAAAATTGTTGAAAATGATGTAATCGCATTTCGAAGAGAGGGCATTTGTCTTCTGGCTTCAAAGAAATCATCTTCGATAGATTTGGAGAAACTATGTGGCGTAAATATCTCAATGCAACCAATGTAGACGAAGTTCTTGGCTTATTAGCTGAATGCGGGGAGCGCGCCCGCATCGTAGCCGGAGCTACCGATTTGATCCTGGAGATCGAGCGCGGCGTCCGCACGGGTATCGAGGTGGTCATTGACATCACCCGCATCCCCGGCCTGGATCGGATCGTTTTGGATGAGGACGATTTCATCCATCTTGGCCCAATGGTGACGCACAACCATTGTGTGGCTTCCAGGTTGATTCGCGAACGGGCTTATCCGCTGGCGCGGGCGACGTGGGAGGTGGGCGCGCCGCAGATTCGGAATCGGGGCACGGTGGCCGGCAACCTGATCACTGCCTCCCCGGCAAACGATACGATCTCTCCATTGATGGCTTTGGGCGCGAACGTGACTCTCCGCTCTGCCAGTAGTGAGCGCGTTGTGCCGTTGAGTGAGTTCTATACCGGCGTGCGCCGCACGATCATGCAGCCCGACGAAATGCTGGTGGATATTGCCTTCCCAGCGATGAAGGTTGACCAACGCGGCGCTTTCATCAAATTGGGATTGCGGCGCGCCCAGGCGATCTCTGTAGTCAATGTGGCTATTCTGTTGACTTTCGTGGGCGATAAAGTTGAGGGTGTTGTTTCCGAGGCAGCGATTACCCTCGGAGCGGTTGCGCCGACCATCATCCACGCCCCGGAGGCGGAGGCTCACTTGAAGGGCCGCAAGCTCGATGGCGATGCCATCGCCGAGGCCGCCCGGTTGACGATGCAGGCCTCACGCCCGATTGATGATATCCGCGGCTCGGCGGCTTACCGGCGAGAGATGGTGCGCGTGATGACCGCCCGGGGGCTGGCTGCCATCTCCAGGGGCGAGGAACAGCTCGAATTCCCGTCCGACCCTCCCCTGCTTTGGGGCCAGCATACTCCTGGGGACGCCGCTGGTCGCTCCGCTGGGGGGATATTCTCCGGGGAGGAGATCATTCGAACGAAAATCAACGGCAAGGAATATTCCTTTCGGGGAGGCTATGATATGACGTTGTTGGATTTGATCCGGGATGAGGCCAGGTTGACCGGCACCAAGGAGGGCTGCGCCGAGGGGGAGTGCGGCGCATGCACGGTCTTTCTGGATGGCGTGGCGGTGATGGCTTGCCTGACGCCGGCCCCGCGCGCTCATGGCGCAGAGATAGAGACGATCGAAGGCCTGGCCCAGCCTGAGCGGCTGCATCCTGTCCAGGAAGCCTTCATCCACGAGGGCGCGGTGCAATGCGGCTATTGCACGCCGGGATTCTTGATGTCGGCAGCCAAGTTGTTGGAGGAATACCCCCAGCCTTCGCGGGATCAGATCAAACAGGCGATCACCGGAAATTTGTGCCGCTGCACGGGCTATTATAAGATCATCACGGCAATAGAACAGGCCAGCCAGATGGAGGTTTCGCATGGGTAGGTATGACCGCTTTAGTAGAATACAAGAAAAGGAGCAGCAGGGGATGCATCCTGTATGGCGTGGAATTGGTTGTATTCTGATCGTTCTCATGCCTGTGATGGCGTATGCCGGGGCAGTGGAACTGGTGAAAGCCAATTATCTGAAAGGCTGGATTCGGATGCCTGCGGACCTTGCGCGGACGGTCACGATCCCCTATGTGGGAAGCATTCAGAATTTCTATGCTTACATCGCTGTAGGAATCTTGCTTTTGGTGGCCGGGTATGGCATCTTGACCATTCTGTATTCGATTCTGTATAGCGTGATGGGCCCGCCCAAATATGGCCCTACGGATGCGCCGCCTCCACGCAGGATGAAAAGCCGCAGGTAGAATGCAATCTGCCAGACTTATCAACGTAGCCAAAGTGCTGTTTGCCGTTGTGGCCTGGGGGGTCTCGTTCATCGCCACGAAAGTGGCTTTGCGCGATGTCTCGCCGGTGACTGTGGTGTGGCTGCGTTTTGCCATGGGTCTGGTGATCATTGGCGTGGCGGTGGCTGCTCGCGGTCAATTGGTTTTGCCATCCTGGAGAGATGCGGCTTATTTCGCCTTGCTTGGCTTTCTTGGGATCGCTTATCATCAATGGCTGCAATCCACCGGTTTGCAGACCGCCCAGGCTTCGACAACGGCCTGGATCGTCGCCACGACGCCGATATTCATGGCCTTGCTCGGTTGGTTAGTTTTGCATGAACGACTGGGGCTGATACAGATTGCTGGAATTGCCCTGGCAGCAATTGGCGTGCTGGTCGTCGTAAGCGGTGGTGATTTTAGAGCCTTGGGCATGGATCAGGCGGGTATGCCGGGCAATCTTTATATCCTGGCCAGCGCGCCCAATTGGGCGATCTTCTCGGTGCTTTCGCGACGGGGTTTGCGCCAGCACCCACCTGCCTGGATGATGTTCTATGTGATGGGCTTTGGCTGGCTTATCACCTCTGGGATGTTTTTCTCTGGCCCTGGCTTGGCCGAGATCGGTCAACTTACTTCGAGCGGCTGGGCGGGGATCGCGTTCCTGGGGATTGCCTGTTCGGGCCTGTCCTATGTATTCTGGTATGATGGGCTGCAGGCGATCCCGGCGTCTCAAGTTGGCGCCTATCTGTATTTCGAGCCGCTGGTAGCTGTCGTTGCGGCTGGGATCATCCTGGACGAACCGTTGTTATTGGTTTCGCTCCTGGGCGGGGCAGGCATCTTGTTGGGAGTCTATCTAGTCGAGCGACCGGGGAAAGAGCGATCCTTTCCCGCCGTGCAGGAAGTGTGATCTACCATGGAACGAACCGTACCCTATACCGCTTCCGAAGAAGTCGAATTATACCTGCGGACATATTACTCGCTTCTGCGTTCCACCTCCGAAGTGCAAATCCGCTCCCTCGAAGAAGTGCATTCGGGTACGAACTCTTTGTTACATCCCGGGGCGCGTGACGAGGCGCCCGATCTATCGGCTTTCATTTACAGCATTCTGCGCCTGCCAGATTGCATCAATCAAGTCAAGACGATTGTGTTGGGGCAGAGCGTCGCCGTCTTTCAGCGCGAGGGCATCGGGGATGTGGAGAGCTGGCAGCCGGTAAAAGCCCGCGCCCGCCGCCGCCGCTGTTTCTTCGATGGGGAGGAGACCCTGGCGTGCATCATTGCCAGCCGCTCCGACATTGATGATGTAGTGCCGCTGATCACTGCTTACCAGGTGGAGTGGCGAAAGTTCCACGATCTGTTGCGCCTGCTGCCAGCTTCGGCTTCCCTCCTAGAATCCTCTTTCGATGAGGGCGTCCAATCAGAATTAGCCAGGGTTTCGAGAGTGTCATTCGAAGATTTGGAGCGATTGAAAGTGGTTTGGGGCGACGAATTTTGGCCTAATCTGAGGCGCATAGCCTCCTCGAGGCCTCGCTTCCAGATTCGCCTGTTGGATAGTACGCTCACCGAGTATCGCCGCGCCACGCATGCCTGGTGGGAAAATATCGAGCGGCTGGCGCCTTCCGTGCGTCAGCGTCCGGTCTATTTCGTCTCCAGCAATACGCATAGCCTGGTGAATCTGGTGTCGGGTTTTGCCTTGCAGAAGCGCGACAAACTGGTGGAATTCCTGGAAGAATCCGATGACGAGGGCTTGCTGCGAGAATGGGCCGATATTCAAGCCCAGATGGTGCCATCGAGCTGGGAGAACTTCCTTTACTATGTACTCAAGAAATTCTTACAAACAACACAAGGGCAGGAGTACCAAAGAAAGCGTCTGGAGTACGAACGCTCCTATGGCATCACGCGGGTAGATAGCAAACATTTCTTCGATGTGGATGCTCAGATCGTCGAGTTATCCAAACTTCCGCTGGATAACATGGATCCACGTATCTGCGATCGGGATTACGATTGCCTGGTCGAAAGCGACGCCTTGATCCTGAACATTGACTACCCCCTGGGGTTGGCGGCCTATAATATCCTCAGCGAGGTCGCCACCCATGCCGGCGATGTTTTGGGGGTGTATATCATGGGCAAGGCTGCCACCCTCAACGGAGTCATCGGCGACGTGATGATCCCCAATGTCGTCCATGATGAACATTCCCGCAGCACATACATCTTCTCGAACGCCTTCAACGCCGCAGATGTTGCGCCGTATCTGGTCTATGGAACTGTGTTGGATAACCAGAAGGCGGTCAGTGTGCAGGGCACTTTCCTGCAAAATGCCACCTATATGGATGTCTTCTACCGTGAGGGCTATACCGACATCGAGATGGAGGCCGGGCCATATCTCTCGGCGGTGTATGAGATGTATCGCCCCAAACGCCATCCGGTTGACGAGATCGTCTATTTGCAAGACCTGCCCTTCGATTTCGGTCTGTTGCACTACGCCTCCGATACCCCACTTGGCAAAGGGAAGAACCTCGGAGTGAGTTCTTTATCCTATTTTGGCATGGATCCCACCTATGCCACTACTTTAGCCATCTTGCGCCGCATCCTGCGCCTCGAACAGGAGCGTATGTCTACACAATAAGTAACTGCTCACCGCCGAGATGCAAGATTCTGTACACGGATCAACACGGATTGTACGGATTTTTTAT
Source organism: Chloroflexota bacterium (assembly GCA_016865865.1). Classification (GTDB taxonomy): domain Bacteria; phylum Chloroflexota; class Anaerolineae; order Anaerolineales; family UBA11858; genus NIOZ-UU35. Next base: position 8,812 of record VGOC01000057.1, on the reverse strand, counting down.
CCGTGTTCGTCCGAGACACTTGTACTGAGCAGAGCCGAAGTATCCGAGTCCGAGAAATCAGCGTCTCGTCGGTTTGAGGCGAAACTTCGTTAGGCAATGACAACAATAAAAGGAATGCCCATGTCATATCTTGGAAAATCCGTTCATCGTGTTGACGCTAGAGGGAAAGTCACAGGCGAATCGCTCTATCCTGGCGACATCAGTCTGCCGGATCAGGCTTATATGAAGATCCTCTTCGCCCGCCGGCCTCACGCCATCATTCGAAGCATTGACACCGCTGCCGCCGAATCACTGAAGGGAGTCATCGCGGTCTTTACCGCCAGGGATGTGCCTGTCAACGAATATGGCCTGATTATGAACGATCAACCTGTGCTGTGCGGGCCGGGTTCGTCGAAACCGTTCGCCGACCGGGTGCGCTTCGTCGGCGATCAGGTGGCCTGTGTGGTCGCCGAGACCGAGAGCATCGCCGCCAAAGCCTGCGATTTGATCGTCGTTGATTACGACGACCAGCCGGTGATCACCGATGCGCGACAGGCCATGCAAGCCGACTCCGTTCTGCTTCACCCCGACAAAGGCAGCAATGTCATTCTACATTACAAGATTCGCAAGGGAGATGTGGAAGCGGCTTTCGAGAAGGCTGATGTCATCATCGAGGGGGAATACGAAACCCCCGAGCAGGAACATGCTTACTTGCAGCCCGAGGCGGGGGTTGGGTATATTGACGAAGAAGGGCGTGTCACAGTCGCAGTAGCCAGCCAATGGCTGCACGAAGAGCGCAAGCAGATCGCCCACGCGCTGGGTTTACCGCAGGAGCAGGTGCGTGTCATTCACCCGGCAGTGGGCGGCGCATTTGGCGGACGCGAGGATTTATCGGTTCAGATCGTTCTGGCTTTGGCAGCCTGGCGTTTGCATCAGCGCGGCGTCAATCGGCCTGTCAAGATCATCTGGAGCCGTGAAGAATCGATCATCGGCCATCACAAACGCCACAAATACCACATTCGGACGCGTTGGGGTGCAAATAAGAATGGGGAACTCCTCGCGGCTGAGGTCGAGTTGATCGCCAATGGCGGCGCTTACGCATATACCAGCACCAAGGTTTTGGGCAATGCCACCTTGATGTGTACTGGGCCTTATGAAATCCCCAACGTCAAAGTAGATTCGTATGCGGTTTACACCAACAATATCCCTGGCGGCGCCTTCCGTGGTTTCGGCGGCCCTCAGGGCGCATTTGCGGCCGAGACCCAGATGAACAAACTGGCCGAGGCGCTCGCTATGGATCCGGTCGAGTTACGCATGAGGAATATCGTGCGTGAGGGTTCGATCCTCTCGGTGAACACGCCCTTGCCCAAGGGGGTCAGTATGCCATTGGTGGTAGAGAAGTGCGCAGAGGCTGCCGGGTGGAATGACCGCAGACCGCAGACTAATGACCGCAGTCCATTGTCGGTCGTCCGTGGTCACGGATTCGCCTGCGGTTTCAAGAACGTCGGCTTTTCTTATGGGTACCCGGAGAATTCCTGGGCTACGGCTGAGTTGTACGGGAAGACGGACATCGAGCGGGTTATCATACGCCATGGCGCTGCCGAAGTAGGCCAGGGCGCGCATACGGTGATCACACAGATGGCGGCTGAGATGGCCGGCGTCGAGATCGAAAAAGTAAAGTTGATTACAGCAGATTCGGCTGAAACGGACAATGCAGGTAGCGTCTCGGCCTCACGCATGACGTTCATGGCTGGCAACGCTGTCAAAGGCGCAATGGAGAGGGCTTTGGAGAAATGGCGCAACGAAGAGCGACCGGCTGTCGCCACGTACACCTATCGCCCTCCCGCCACATCTCCCTTCGACCCAGAGACGGGGGAGTGTGTCCCCAATTTCTCTTATGGGTATGTCGCTCAGGCTGTGGAAGTGGAGGTGGATACCGAGACGGGAACAATACGCCTTATCGAGGTGGTTTCGGCTAACGATGTCGGTAAAGCGGTCAACCCGCAGCAGGTCGAAGGGCAGGTCGAGGGCGCTGTCGTGCAGGCGGCTGGATATGCCATCTTTGAGAAATTCGTCCAGGAAGGCGGCTATGTTTTGACCCCGCATTTATCCACCTATTTGATCCCAGGCGTTTTAGATACGCCCGACGAAGTGCGTACCGTGATCATCGAGTATCCCGACCCCAACGGGCCTTGGGGAGCGCGCGGCATGGGCGAGATGTCATTCATCCCTCTGGCGCCGGCTATCATCGCCGCAGTACACGACGCCACAGGCGTCTGGTTCGACGATTTCCCGCTGACGTCGGAGCGCGTGCTGCGCGGCTTGGGACGAATATAGTTCGACTTGCAGGCGACTTGACCCCAGCATTACGCAGGATTACAATTTCAATTGTCTGACAACTAGTATGACAGCGCAAAGTAGTGAACTAGGCAACACTGAGAGCGGATTTCGGGAACGGATTTAGCGGATACAACTGCGCAATCCGTTCAATCCGCTCCAAAATCCGCTAACAGTTCTTGCTCAATTTTCAACCTTGCGTTGTAATATTCGTATTACAGCGCAATGTCAGACAACTGCGTCTTTGCGCCTTGGCGACTTTGCGTTAATTTGCACTCAACAGGAGACCCTCATGTCCGACTATCTCTTCCGCGGCGCGCTCGCCGATCTAGACCCCCAACTCGCTGACCTCGCTCAAATCGAAGCTGAACGCCAATACCGCAAATTGATCCTGATCCCCAGCGAAAGCACCTCTCCGCTGGCCGTTCGCGAAGCCCTCTCGACTGCCTTTCACAATATCTACGCCGAGGGCTACCCCTCCGAATACACCCGTTGGCTGACCGAAGACGAAATTCTCGACTACGATGCCCGCCTGACCGAAGACCGCCGCTATTCCGATCAGCGTTACTACAAGGGCGTGGAGTACGCCAACGTCGTCGAAGCCCTGGCGCGCCGACGTTGCGCTGAAGCCTTCGCCGCCACCGCAGAGGGCGTGGAAGCCGACGATATCTACGTCAACGTGCAGGCGCTCTCCGGAGGCCCAGCCAATAACGCCGTCTACCATGCTCTGGTGCAGCCTGGCGATACCGTGATGGGCATGAATTTACTCTTCGGCGGGCACCTTTCTCATGGCTCGCCGGTCAACCGTTCGGGCAAATTCTACAACATCGTCTCCTACTCGATCAGCCCCGAGACCGAGAAAATAGATTACGACAAAGTCGAAGCCCTGGCGCTGGAGCATAGACCCAAGATGATTATCGCCGGGGTATCCTCCTATCCCTGGCAGATAGACTGGAAACGCTTCCGCCAGATCGCCGATAAAGTGGGCGCGTACCTGCTCACCGACATCGCCCATGTGGCCGGGCTGGTGGTTGCAGGCGTCTACCCCTCGCCGCTAGGCATCGCCGACGTGGTTTCTTCTACCACGCACAAGACCATCAACGGGCCGCGCGGCGCTATCCTGATGACCACCAACTCTACGATTGCTCGCAAACTCGACCGGGCTGTCTTCCCCGGCGAGCAGGGCGGGCCGCATGTCAACGTCTTCGCGGCCATGGCGCTGACCTTCAAGATCGCCCAGACCGAGCAGTTCCGCCAACTTCAGGAGCAGGTGGTGGCAAACTGCGTCGCCTTCACCGAACGCCTCGCTAAGCGCGGTTTTACCATCCCCTTTGGCGGCACTAACACTCACCTGATGAATCTCGATACAAAATCCATCCAGGGTCAGGATGGCGCCTATCTCAGCGGCGACCTGGCGGCTAGGATTTTGGATCTCGCTGGCGTGACGACAAACCGCAACACCATCCCCGGCGATAAGTCGGCTCTGCATCCAACCGGTATCCGCATGGGCATGCCCTGGGTCACGCAACGTGGTTTTAGAGAGCCTGAGGTGGAAGCACTGGCGGATGCGATAGCCGATATCCTTCAGGCGACGAAGCCCTATTACCAGGGAGATATGCTGCGGGCTAAGGTGGATTTCTTAGCCTTCGAAGAAGCCAAGCTAAAAGTGCGCGAGCTAGCTACGAAAGCCGGGATTGACTTCGAACCGACCAGGCACGGGTATCCGCATTTCTATTATTTGGATGACGTAGGACAGGTTGACAACCTGTCCTACGAGATCGGTGGGGAACGCGCCCGGGGGTTTTTACACACCGTCCTGGCCAGCGACGTGGACTCGCTCGGGGTGGGTGAGGCGGGGCCGACGCGCCTCAATGCCCCAGGGGGCGAGATTCGCGCCACCCTGCGCTGTGTCGAACCACGATTGTACCGCCTGAGCGTGGCCGCTAAAGATGCCGGCCGCGCAGCCGCCTGGTTGCGCGACCTCTCTGATGGCTACGTCATGTTCGATGACGATCTTCTGCGAAAAGTGCAGGGACCGGTTTGGGTGCGAGAATCAACCCAAAAGGCGGATGAACTTCCTGTTGAAAACGCGGAAATCTCCGGGGGGAGTAAACCTTATTTCATTGGCATCCCCGCGGGTTCAGGCGATCCTTTACCCGATTTTATATGGGAAGAAAAAGAGCAGCCCCTGCGCCGTACGCCGCTCTATGATCTGCATGTCGAGTTGGGCGGGCGCATGGTGCCGTTTGCCGGGTGGGAGATGCCCGTGCGTTATGGTTCGGTGATGGAAGAACACATGGCCGTCCGCCAGGCCGCCGGGATCTTCGACGCCGCTCACATGGGCGTGTATCAAGCGGAAGGGCCGGACGCGGCTGCCTTCCTCGATAGCGTGTGCGGCAACGACATCGCCTCGCTGGGCGTGGGCGAGTCGCTCTATACCCACTTCCTCACCCCCAACGCCGAGGTGATAGACGACTTGCTGGTCTACCGCCGGGCTGAGGAAGTCTATCTGGTCGTGGTAAACGCCTCCAACGACGACAAGGACTGGGCCTGGCTCAACGCCGTGCGTCTTGGCAAAGTCAAGATAGACAACGCCCGCCCGTGGGCGCGCGCCTATAGCCGGGGCGTGCTCTTGCGCAATCTGCGCGACCCCAAAGAGGGCGCCGACATGCGCGTAGACATCCCGCTGCAAGGCCCGCGCTCGCGCGATGTGCTGCTTGCAATGGGCGTGGATGATGCTACACGCAAACGGATCATGAAGCTCCAACGCACGCAGTTGTGCGATGCCGTAGTCGGCGGGATAGATTTAATTGTCTCGCGCACCGGTTACACAGGCGAGAAGATGTGCTTCGAGTTGTTCGTGCATCCAGATAACGCCGAAGCGCTGGTGAGAAAGATGTTGAAAGCAGGGGAACCTTTCGGGGTCAAGCCCTGTGGGTTGGGGGCGCGCGATTCGCTGCGCACCGAGGCTGGTCTGCCGCTCTACGGCCACGAGATGGCCGGGATCCTGGGTAATGGGGTCGCCGAGGCCGGTTTCGGCTCGTATGTGAAAACCTACAAACCATGGTTCATCGGGCGTGAGGCTTACCTGGCGCGCGAGGCCAGACGCGACGGCGTGGTGGTGCGCTTCCGCTTCGACGAGCAGCGCGTGCGCATGGCGCATCCGGGTGATCCGGTCATGGATGCCAGCGGGCGGGTGATCGGTACGGTCACAAGCTGCGCCGCCGACAGCGAAGGTTATCTGCTTGGACAGGCCTATGTGGGGTTGAAGTACGCTGAAGAAGGCACGCCGATTTTCATCTTCCAGGGCGCGCCCGATAAGGCCAGTAAAGCACCGGCTGAATTGGGCATGGGCGACCGCGTCACTCTGCCCGGCGCGGCGAAAGTCCTGCGACGTTTCCCGAAATAAGATTATTGAATCCACGAAGGTACACAAAGTTTCGCGGTAACTATTCAGCCAAACGGAGAAATTCCCGAAAAAAGGGTGTGCGTGGGGGTGCGCAGCACCCCCACGCACACCCTTTTTTCGGGCTAATCCGTTCGATGACTGAGCAGTTACGTTTCGCGAAGAATATTATTTTGTGTGCCTTTGTGTTCTTCGTGGATGATTCAATGCGATGACGGTTATAAACGGCCTGTTGATCGTCTTTCTCTTTGCAGGTGGCGGGCTGTTTTTGGAATCCAGCATCCGCCGGCGAGATAGATTTACGACCGCTCTGTCGGCGGCGGTTTTAACGCTTGGATTGGTCGAAATTTGTGAGCTGATCCTGCGGGTTGAATTCTCTGAGTTTGCCATTAAGAGCTGGTATTATCTTATGAAAATCCTGTTTTGGGGGTTGATAGGAACTGCATTTCTCCACAAATTGTCGTTGTCCGTGCAGCGAAAAAGACAAATATCTAGCATGACTCTGTTGGGGATTCTGATCACCTTGGGCTTGCTTCTTATAACCCAGACGACCTCTGCAGTGGATTGGTTTGCGCCGAACCTATCGCCCTTCACACAATATGTAGACCTGCTAGCGCGCAACCGTCCGATACGCTGGCTGACGGATATCTATTCCCTTTTCGGCCTGGGGCTGGTCCTTGGTTCTACGGGATATGTGTTTTATAAACGCATGCTCCACCGTTCCGCCTTTCTTGTTATCAGCCTGAGCAGCCTTCTGTTATTTGGGCAGGAATATCTCTATCTGCGTAGTGATAATTTCCTTGCTGATGGCGCGCATTTTCTTGGCGAAGCGTCCCTCTTGTTGACATGCTGGTTTTACCTCTCGAAGAGCGTTCCGGTGTTGGAGCCGAGGATGAAGGTTTCCGCCTTGCTCAGCTGGGGAATTGTTGCAACGATTGTCATCTTAGGCGCGCTTTTCCGACTTCGTTCTTATGGCGATGCCTGTCAGGCTGTCCTGACGGGGGATACCGGTCAGTTTATCTCGCTTTCCCGGCAGGAAATATTTTCCCTGGAATTCTTCACTGCCAACCGCCCGGCTTTCATCATGATGGTATACAAGCTGGCAAACGTTAATCCGGATATGCAGATAACGGTGGTAAACAACCCTGGTGAAATGATTCTCCAGCCGCAGGTTTATGACGATCTAAATTGCTTGCCCGGATGGCAGATGGCAATTGCGATTCTTTCATGGAGCATCCTGGCTATTGTTCTGGCGAGCAAAATCCGTTCGTACTGGCTGCGAACGGTCATCCCTGCCTTGATTTTGGGATTTGCATATCTGCCCCCATTAGCCGATTGGGATCGTATCATTCAATCGGAATCGTTGTCTTTTTCAATGTGGGCGCTGACATTCGCTCTAAGTATTGAATTCTTTGTAGTGCATCTCTTCAAGAAAAAGGGCTGGCTTCGGTGGCTCATTTTCGGATTATGGGGAGTTGTGCTGATTGCCTGGGGTTTCTCGCGCGATACGAATGTATTCATGATCCTGTGGTTCGTTGTTTGCTCCATACTGGTCTTGTTGATTCCGATTGTGCGAAAACGCGTTTCGGTGCCATTTCTCCTCTCTGTAGCGGTATTCAGCCTGATCGTGTTTGGCGTGCAAAACTCGCTCTTTTATCATAGTGATCGCTGGATCAACTCCTTTTTTAACAATTTGAACAGGCATATCCTCCCTTACCCCGAACGGGAAGCCTGGTTTATCGAGCGCGGCCTGCCAACTCCAGAACCGCTTTATCAATATGCAAATTTATTGGGCGATTATTATAGTTACGATCGAGCAGAAATTGCCGAGTTACTAACCTGGACGGACGAAAATGGCTCCTGGTTATATTCCCTATACCTTATAACCCACCCAGGATGGGCGTTTTCTCACGCCTGGAACTTGAGCGATCTGGTATTCACGGAAAATCTGCAACCCTATTTTAAACCTGACTTGGATGACATATCGCCCTTTCCATATGTCGTCGGTGAAATATTACACCCCAAGACCTGGGCTGTTATCTGGATCCAGATGGCGCTATTAGCCGGTCTGATCTGGCAGGTCATTCGCCCTTCGTCAGAGCCGAGCCAGCGTAAGATTGTAGTCGTTGCTGTGGTATTTTTCCTGGGATCGCTTAGCCTGCTGTTTATCAGCATCCACGGTGATGCCCTAGGGCTGATTCGCCACGCATTAGTGGCTGTCATGCCTCTGCGCTTGAATCTATGGCTTTTTGCCATTTGGTTGTTGGATGGAGTTTTGCCGACGAAAAAACCTAAACAGGATCGCAGGAAAGGAGATGAAAATGCAAATACCTTGGGAGCAGCGTTTCGCTGACCGGGCAGGCCGGATCAGCAGTTCGGTCATCCGGGAGATTCTCAAACACTCCAGCGCGCCAGATGTGATTTCCTTCGCAGGTGGGTTGCCCTCTCCAGATGTCTTTCCAGTCGAAGAGTTCAAACGGGCCTGTGAGATCGTTCTGGATGAAGCTGGGCCAGCTTCTTTACAGTACAGTCCAACAGAGGGCTTTGTCCCATTGCGGGAAGTCATCGTCGAGCATATGGCGAGTTGTGGCATCCACACGAAAGTCGAAAATGTGCAACTAACCACCGGTTCTCAGCAGGCGCTCAGTTTAATGGGCATGCTCTTCATCGACCCAGGGGATTACGTGGTCGTCGAGAATCCCACCTATATCGGAGCTTTGCAGGCCTGGAATGCCTATGGCGCGGAATATCTTACCGTGCCTTGCGATGGCCAGGGGATGCGCACAGACTTGCTCGAAGACGCCCTGAAGAAGCGGCCGCGCTTCATCTACGTTTTGCCGAATTTCCAGAATCCCAGCGGGGTCACCCTCTCTCTCGAGCGGCGGCAAGAGTTAGTCGAGCTTGCTGACATGTATGGCGTCCCGATCATCGAGGACGATCCATACGGTAAGTTGCGCTATTTTGGGGAGGACCTCCCCCCGATTTGGGTGCTCGATCAGCAGCACCGCGGAGGGCGGGGCGTCGCTGAATCGAGCAACGTGATCTATATGAGCACTTTCTCGAAACTGTTGGCCCCCGGGATTCGTATGG
>VGOC01000056.1 GCA_016865865.1 Chloroflexota bacterium | reverse complement strand
TCGGTCTTTGCCGGAAGATCTTTTACAGTTCGCAGGCAGTTAGCCATCCAGCTAACCTTGCCTTGGAAATTTGCTGATTTTTCGCCGATTTGAGCATCTTGCGCTCTATTTGCGCAAAACTTACGCTAAGGAAGCCGCGCCGGGCCCTTCTCTCGGCGTTTTTTCCGTGGACTCACGGAATTCGCAGATGAACAAAGATGAGAAAGCAATAGGATCTGTGCAATCGGTGAGCATCTGTGTACAGAATCTTGCTCTGTTTGGAAAGAAACGAATGAGTGATCTCACCTCCGATACGAAAAAAACATCCTATCTGCGTTGGGGAGGATCGCTCTTAGCCATCGCCTTGCTGGTCTATCTTTTCAGCCGACAGGGCTGGGGCGAGATCCTCGACGCAGTCCGCCAGATCCCGGTCTGGCAGATCATCCTGGCTATCTTATTGACGCTCGTTTCCCGATTGGCGGTCGCGGGACGCTGGCATGCCTTGTTAGCCGTTACTGGCATGGGAGTCTCCTGGCGGCGAACGCTGCAATTGACTTTTGCCGGCTTGTTTGCCTCGAATTTTCTGCCTACCACCGTGGGCGGGGATGTGGTTCGCCTGGCCGGCGCGGTGCAAATGAGGTTGGATAGCGCCATCAGCGCGGCCTCCCTGGTCGTTGATCGCTTGATCGGTTTGTCTGGCATGGCGCTCGCTGTCCCCCTCGGCGCGGGGCCGTTATGGGCCTGGCTGGTGGTAGATCAGGGTTGGAAGGATGCCTTTTCGACCAGTTCGCTGCCCTTTCTGCAGGTTTGGAAAGAAAAATATTGGGCCCGGCTTCGAAGATTGTTCAACAAAATGATCAAGTCGTTTTTCCTGTGGAAAGATCATCCAGGCTCTTTATTGGCCTCCCTGGGGATGACCGGGCTACACATGCTGTGCCTGTATAGTTCGATTGCTTTATTATTGGATGGGATGAACGATCCCATGCCCTTGTGGCTGATCGCCGGTTTATGGAGTTTCGTTTACCTGATTACGCTGCTGCCCATTTCGATCAACGGTTATGGCGTGCAAGAAATCACCATCACCTTGATTTATACCCATGCTGGCGGGATTTCTATGAAGAGCGGCCTGACGATCGCTTTGCTCATCCGCACCTTGCAGATGTTGGCCAGCTTGCCGGGTGCGGCCTTCGTCCCCTCGATCCTGGTCGGAATTCGTCAGGGTGAGAAAAAAGATGCCTGATCATTCACCTGTGGACGCAGATTTCGAACGGATGCTGGAAACCTCGAAACCCACCCGCGAATTGCGATGGCTATTGTTTGCGCTGTTTCTTTTGTTGATCGGGTCGGCGTATCAAGTTGCCCAGCAGATTCTGGCTGTGGGAGTGACCTTCACACCCCGGGCGCAGCGTTGGTTGTTGGTGATTGGCCTGGTTGGCGCGGGATTTCTCGACCTGGGGGTGATCGCGGCGACCTGGACCGCCTGGGGTAAGCAGCTTGGCGAGAGGTTGATTCAGCTCCCGAGGTGTTTGATTCGTCTCCGATGGTTATCCTGGCTGCTATTCATCGTTGGGATTCTGGCTTTTCCCATCCTGGTCCTGAACCTGATGGGGGATCTCTTGAATGCTGTCTTCCCGCGCCTGTTGGTTTTTTGGGGGTTCGTTTTCATCGGGAGCGTCTCCCTGAAGGCGCTTTATCCGGCGCTTTCGGTTCGGAGCGCAGGCATTACCGCAAGTTCGATCCTGGCTTTCGTCTATCACATCCGCGTTTTATCGCTCGAGGTGACCGATTATCCATTCTCCTTGAGCTGGTCGGAGACTAGCCGCTTTTATCTGGCTTCGTTATTTGCGGCGGAGAAAATCTATGGGGTACAGACTCCCCCCTCGGTGCTGCACCCAACCCGATACTTGATGCAGTCCATCCCGTTTTTCGTCGGCGACATCCCCCTTTGGGGGCACCGTCTCTGGCAGGTGATCTTGTGGGTGGTTTGCGCGGGTTTGGCCGGCTACCTCCTGGCGCGTCGATTGAAGCTCGGGAACAGAAGCCTCACTGCTATCACAGCAATTTGGGTTTATCTATCCCTGTTTCAAGGGCCGGTTTACTATCATCTGCTGGTTCCGGTGATCGTCATATTGGGATGGTTCGATCCCCGCAAATTCTGGCGCGGCTTGATTTCGGTGATCCTGGCCTCGGCCTGGGCCGGGATCAGCCGTGTCAACTGGTTTCCTGTACCTGCCATGTTGGCCGCGGTGATATACGTTTTGGAGGAGAAACAGGGCGATACTCCGCTTTGGCGCTACCTGATCCCGCCAGCAGTTTGGGGGGTGGTCGGGGTGGCGGCAGCGTTTGCCTCACAGACCGGGTACGTGCTTCTGTCGGGCAACCAACCCGAAGAATTTTCTTCCAGTTTCGGCTCGGATTTGTTGTGGTACCGGCTACTGCCGAATGTCACTTACCCCCTCGGAATCTTATTCAACGTCCTTGTGGTTTCCTTTCCCCTATTGTGGGCTTTTGCAGTGCGGTTATGGCAGGATCGGGAAAATTGGTCTGCGATACGGGTGATTGGATTGTGGGCGGCGACCTTGGCGCTGTTGGCCGGCGGGTTGGTGGTCAGCGTGAAGATCGGCGGGGGCAGCAATCTTCACAATATGGACGCCTACCTTGTCCTGTTGATCGTGGTGGGAGGGCATCTCTATTTCCGCCGGTTTGCAGTCGAAGCAGGCGCGAATCGTCAGGCTGCATATTCCTGGCTGATGACGCTGATCCTGGTGGCCATTCCGGTCTACATGGTGGTTGTATCGGGCGCTCCGTTGGAATTGCCGCCCTCGCGCGTTGCGGCTGCTTCGCTGGATGCTATTCATCAGCATGTGAACTATGCCATGCGGGATGGCGGCGAGGTCTTATTCATTTCGCAGCGCCACCTGTTATATTTCGACGACCAATTCGATCTTCCACTCGTCCCAGAATACGAGAAAGTGTTCTTCATGGAAATGGTCATGTCGAAAAATCCAGACTATTTGAATAGTTTCTACGCTGACCTTCAGTCGCAGCGTTTTGCAGCCATCGTGTCCGACCAGGCCCTCGAACATTACAAGGGCCGCGATGAAGCCTGGTCGGAGGAACATAATGTCTGGGTGCAGTTTGTTTCCAGGCCTTTACTGTGTTACTACCAGCCGCGCCTGACCCTCAGGGTAATCCATGCCCAGGTACTGTTCCCCAGGCCAAACGTAGATGAGTGTCCGATTATTTCCGAGAATCGGGGCATTCTAGCTAATGGTTCCTGGTGAGAATGAGAATCCTGATTATCAACAGCGAATATCCCCCCGTTGGTGGCGGCGCCGGGAACGCCTCCGCCAATATTGCCCGAGAATTGGCGAATTTCGGGCAAGACGTTACGGTGCTGACCGTTCGATACGGCGACCTGCCGCGACAAACGAAACAGGATGGCTTGCAAATCATGCGCATCAAGGCATTGCGCCGCCACCTCGACCGCTCGAGCGCTTTGGAGCAGATCATCTTTATGTTTGCCAGTAGCTTTCATACGCTGGCCTTGCTGCGCAAGCGGCAGCCTGATGTGATCGTGGCTTTTTTTGGCGTCCCCAGCGGAGCGGCGGCATGGTGCGCCAATCTCTTGGCCGGCATTCCTTACCTGATCTCGTTGCGAGGCGGTGATGTCCCTGGATTCAGGCCGTACGATTTCGCGCTTTATCATAAACTGGTGGCGCCTTTCTTGCGTTGGATCTGGCGGCGTTCGTCCGGGTTGGTGGCGAACAGCCGGGGATTGAAAAGTTTGGCGGAAGCCTTCGATTCCAGCGTCCCCATAACGGTCATCCCCAACGGGGTAGATTTGCATCGCTACGCGCCTGGCAGCCGCGATTGGCAGCCCCCGCGCATGCTTTTTGTCGGCAGACTGGTCTATCAAAAAGGGGTTGATCTCTTATTCGAAGCCTTGCAGGGTTTGAAATCGCAACCCTGGGAATTATCCCTGGTTGGGGACGGGCCAGAACGCGCCACGTTGCAGAAATTGGCTCGAAAACAGGGTATTTCCGAGCGAGTCCATTTTCGGGGTTGGTTGGATGGCGAAGCTGTGCTAGATCAATTCCGGCAGGCGAATCTATTCGTGTTTCCCTCTCGTCACGAAGGCATGCCGAACGCGATCTTAGAAGCTATGGCGTGCGGCTTGCCTGTGATCGCCTCGCGCATTGCTGGCAATGAAGAGCTGGTGATGGATGGCGAGAACGGGTTATTAGTGCCTCCCGAAGATTCCAATGCCCTGCGGAATGCTCTAAGTGAGCTATTAGAAGATTCTACTCGGCGGAAACAAATGGGCGCGGCCAGCCGTCAGCGGGTAGAAGCGAATTATTCTTGGAGCCAGATAGCAGAGCATTATTTGGCGTTGCTTGAAAAAATATCCAATATCTAATATCCAACATCCAACAATGTGCGGAATCTGCGGAATTATCCACGACAAACCCCAGCCGGTTGACCGACCTGCCCTGGAAGGCATGAATGCAGCCTTGATCCACCGCGGGCCGGATAGCGATGGTTTCTATATCCGCCCCGGCGTGGGATTAGCCATGCGCCGCCTGGCGATCATTGATTTGACGACGGGCGACCAACCCATCCCCAACGAGGATGAAACCATCTGGGTGGTGCAAAACGGCGAGATCTATAACTTCCCTGAACTGCGCGCCGATTTGGAAAAACGCGGCCATGCCTTCCGCACCAACACCGATACCGAGTGCATCGTGCATTTGTACGAAGAGTACGGCGACGATTGCGTTCAGCGCTTGCGTGGTATGTTCGCCTTCGCCCTCTGGGATGAAAAAGCTCAACGACTGCTCATCGCACGCGACCGTATGGGCAAGAAACCGCTCTATTATTCGATCCAAAATGGGACGCTCTATTTCAGCTCCGAACTCACCAGTCTGCTGACCGCTTTGCCGCACAAGCCCGAAATTCATCTCCCCTCGATTGATTTCTACCTCAGCCTGCAATATATCCCCGAGCCGCTGACGCCCTATGAAGGCGTCTTCAAACTCACGGCTGCGCATCAACTGACGTTCGAGCGGAAAACCCTTCGACAAGCCCAGGACAAGCAGTTGAACGTAAAACGTTACTGGCAGCTCGAATATGAACCGAAACTCGATGCCCCCAAAGACGAGCTAATCGTCGAGTTGCGCAGCCGTCTGCGGTCCGCCGTCGAAATGCGCATGATCAGCGATGTGCCATTGGGCGCGCACCTCAGCGGGGGGATCGACTCCAGCATCATCGTTGCGCTGATGGCGGAGGCCAGCTCCCATCCTGTGAAAACCTTTTCGGTGGGCTTCGAAGAGTCTTCCTTCTCCGAGCTGCCCTATGCCCGCGCCGTGGCCGGGCGTTACGCCACCGATCATCACGAATTCACGCTCACTTTTGGGGATATCCCAGCCACGCTCTCGAAAATGATCACCCATTTTGGGGAACCGCTGGCTGACCCCTCGGCGATCCCGCTTTTCCACCTGGCCCGGTTGACCCGGCGGCATGTCACGGTTGCATTGAATGGGGATGGCGGCGACGAGGCTTTTGCGGGCTATCACCGCTACTGGCTGGACCCCTGGGCGAATCGCTACGCTAAGTTACCGCTGATCCTGACCGAGAGGCTGGTCCCTGCCCTCGCGCGTCTGCTACCGAACAATAAAGATCGTCCAGTGGGGGGCAACCTGGTGGATGGACTCAAACGCCTCGAGCAGCTTGTTGCTATAGACCCGCGCGCCAGCATCCTGCGCTGGGGTTCGTATTTTTCCCCGGCCTGGAACGAGAGTCTCTGGCGTGCAGATTTCCGCGGGCTGCTGGATGATCGTCTGGCGGAATCTTTCCTGGTTGGCAAGTTCGAGGAGGCTCATGCGCAGTCCTTCATGGATCGAACTCTGTATGCCGATATTCATTCCTATTTGCCGGGGGATCTATTGGTCAAAGCCGACCGCATGACGATGGCGCATTCGTTGGAGGGACGCTCGCCCTTCCTGGATCACGAGCTGGCGGGCTGGGCGGCGCGTCTGCCGGAAAACATGAAGGTGCGCGGCCGCGCGGGAAAATATCTGCTGCGGAAAGCCTTTGCTCGGGAGCTGCCGCCAGGCGTCCATGCAAGAGGCAAGCAGGGGTTCGGGATTCCCCTGGCGGGCTGGTTCCGAGGGCCGCTCGCTGATTGGGCACGCGAAGTGATCCTGAATCCCCAAAGTCCTTTGGATCAATGGTTCGAATCCCACCCCCGCCAGCAGCTCTTAGACGAACATATCTCTGGCCGCGCTAATCACGGCAAAAAGATTTATGCTTTGGTGGTGTTGGGGTTGTGGGGGGAGATGTTATCGCGTTACTGGGGGGTAGGTCGCCGGGGGGATCAAACCCGCTTCAGATAAATACTCCGCAAATGACAGCAACAGGTAATCGTTATACCGCCGCGAGATGATCTGCGCGCCGAAGGGGAGCTTCGTTGGGCCGATGAAGGCAGGCAGGTTGATGGCCGGGATGCCGCAGAATGTCCAGATCAAACAATTATCTGGGCGGTCTTCCGACTCCAAACCTTCGAGGGCTTCACCGCCAGTCGAGAGATCGAGCAGAATATCGAGATCATTGTCAACGAAGAAACGATCCAATTCTTTGGCGATATGCGCCTGTTTTTCCATCGCTCGAAGGTACTGTTCTAAACTGATCTGATTGCCGCGGGTGATGATTTCGTACATGGTCTTGCTGACCAGGGTTTTTTGCCGGAATTCATCTTTGAAATAATAAGCCAGAGTGCGGTCGTAGATCGTGGCGTGAATATCGTGGACTGTGTTCAGGCTTTCGGGAATAGTGATTTCTTCGACCAGGATTTCTGTATCGGCAGCCAGCTTTTCAGCGAAAGTGAAGAGTTGTTCTTGGGCATATTTTTCAGCATGATCCCATTTGGGGCCGCGCAACACGCCGATTTTCCACTTTCCTGATTTAATTTGCCGATTGGGGTCTGAGAGAATTTTTTCGCTGATGGGGTAATCTACGCCTTTGACGCGCATCACATCGAAGAGTAAGCGCAGATCTCTGGCGGAGCGGGCGAACATCCCCACCGTGTCCAGGCTGTCGGTCGTTTTGAGCATCGCGGTTCGGGGAAGCAGGCCGAAGGATGACTTGTACCCAAAAACCCCGGTGTAGCTGGCGGGGCGGATGGTCGAGCCGGCGGTTTGGGTGCCGATTGCCAGGGGCACCATATTGGCTGCAACTGCAACAGCGGAACCGGTCGAAGATGTCCCGGCCATGTAGGTGGGGTTGTGGGGGTTGCGCGTGGGGCCGGGCGTGTGGACGGCAAATTCGGCGGTCACGGTTTTTCCGGGGATGATCGCCTGAGCCATGCGCAGATAGTGAACGACTCTGGCGTCATTTCCGGGAGTGAAATCCTTCCAGATCGGGCTGCCCATTTGGGTGGGCATATCGTATGTGTTGAAGATGTCTTTGACCCCTACCGGCATACCGATAAGCGCCCCAGGCTGTGGGCCTTCATCCAGCTTTTGATCTAAAAATTTAGCCTGGTTCAGTGCAGATTCGGGGTCGAAATATGCCCAGGCTTCTACGACCGGTTCGACTTTTTCGATCTGATCGAGACAGGCCTGCATATATTCCACAACACGGATTTCTGCCTGCCTGATAAGCTCGATTGCCTGGGTTGCATCGAGTTGGATTATCGTATTGCTCATGAGATTTATTCTTTGCCGGCTGAGGCAGCCTGAGCCTGCCGGTACTCTTCCACGGCCCGGAAAAGTTTGTCCTCCGAGAGGGCCTCGATTTCCAGGGCATTGCGATGATGTCTCATTACATCCTGGAACTCTTCTTCGCTTAATCCAGTGATTTCCAGATAATGATCTAAAGCTTCAGGGCGTTCGGTATCGTGTTTCTTGGCCAATTCCATCCCTTCTTCGCGCGTCAACAGGCCGGTGCGCACATCTGCGCTGGCATGATCGGTGCCGCGCCCGAAGCCGCGTTTGAGAAATTTTGTGTAGTCGTGGATGCCGGGCATAACACATTCCACGCTTTTATATCGTTTATATGTCCCTTCGACAAAATCTTCTTCCCAGCCATAGACATCGCGCACGAATTCCATCTGCCGCTCATCATCCCAAAAGATGTAATCCCCCAGGTGGATGCCGATCACGCTGACTTCCTCGATTTCTTCGTAGCTGGGCAGCTTGAAGGGGGATAGTTCTCGCAGTGTTATAGAATCGCTCACCATCTGTTCCGAGTAAATCTTGGCGGATACTTTGGTGAAGTAATCGCGATCGAACTTGAGCACCGGGTCATAATGTGTGGCTCTGCCCGACATTTCGGCAATCGATTCGCCCCAGATCAGCAGGGGGATGCGGTATTTCACGGCAATTTGGAGTGGGAACGCTCCTACGCCGGCGTGACAGTGCCAACAGGCATCCCCGATCTTGAAAAGGGACTGCCGGGCGACTTTGTTGACCAGATTCCGATTTGGGGTGAACATGATATGGTCAACGTTGAATTTTTCTATTGCATTTTCCAGATTTTTCTTGCCAGTTTCGCTGTACCAATTGTGGCTGAAGGTGACCGCCAAGGCGCGCAAATTGTAGACTTTTGTGATGATATGTAGCTGAAATGTGCTGTCTTTGCCGCCGCTGATTGGCACAATGCAATCGTAATCATTATTGAGGCTTTTATAGTACTCGAGCAGGTCCCGAAGTTGCTTTTCTCTTTCTGTCCAATCAATGTGTATTTTTTGCTCCGCCGATTGGCAGGCCTGGCAGATGCCCATCTCGTCGAACTTGATGCCCTCATTCGACTCGGGCATACAGCAGCGCGTGCAGTATTTCATGTCCCTAAAAAGGGGTTTACCGTATCCTTCGTAATCCATTATTTATTACCTTTTTGTAACTGCTCAGCCATCGAACGGATTAGCCCGAAAAAAGGGTGTGCGAAGGGGGCGCAGCCGCTTTGCGTTCGCACACCCTTTTTTCGGGAACTTCCCCGTTTGGCTGAGTAGTTACACCTTTTTTAAAACTTATGTAATGAGTCCACTGAAAAACCCCGTTTTTTCCGAAACGAGCCAGGGTAATAACCCACTCTGGGCGTAAAATACGCCGATTTTAGGGAACGTGCACCCAAAAAACGGGTTTTTAGGCGTTGGTGCCCCACCGAACGGCAGCGCAACACCTTTTTTCAGTAGACTCATGTAATGGTCAGCAGCAGGTTGAAGCCCCCCTAGCCCCCCAATTCTGGGGGGAACTTACTCCCTCACGCCGAAGGCGCGCCTATGGCGTTGGGGGCTGGGGGGCGTTCTTGCGTTCTTCGTATTCTTCTTTCAGAACTCCATACTCGATGATATCTAAGTATTGACCACTTTTGAAGGCGGCCTGGCGGCGGACGCCTTCTTGTTTCATGCCCAGGTGAGCGGCCAGCCGCTGCATGGCGATGTTGTTCGAGAAGGTGCCGCAATGAATCCGGTGCAGATTCATGGCTCGAAAGCCGTGGTCGCAGATCAATCGCCCGGCCTCTGCCCCATAGCCTGTACCCCAGGCGGATTTGTCCCCGATGACGATGGAGAACTCCGCCGAGTGGTAAACGGGGTGGATCTTTTGCAGAGCGATGTTGCCGATATGCCGGTGGTCTTCCCGGGTGACGATTGCTAAAACGAGATCGCTGCGCGTTTCTGCGGCAAATCGAATATAGTCACGCGCCGCCTCTGGGGTGTAGGGGAAAACGTGGTGCGAATTCCCCTGGCAGACTTCTTCGTCGTTGAACCAGGTAGCATAGGGGCCGTCGGCATCCGCCTCGATCAAAGGGCGCAGGTACACTTCATTGCCGACTAAAAATGGGGTTGGGTGAGTGGTCATTGCGACTCCTTGATTTCATCCAGGTTGTCATAGAGCTTGTGGAATGCAGCGACAACATCTTCTAAATCACCCTGCCCGATTCCGGCGTGGCAGATGTTGGTGAACATCAACTCCTGGTAGTGCATTCGTTCAGTGACCGGGCAGATGCCTTTGTCGTAGCTGACATTCCCTTTGTAGCCCGGATAGGTGAAGGGATAGCCGTCCGTGCCAAAGGCGATCCTTTGCTGGTAGATAGGTTCCAGATAGATGGGCTTTACATAGCCAGAAACCATGGGAATGCCTTCCGCATTAAGGGCGGCTACGAACGTTTCTCTCGGAACCCCGATCTTTGTCTGGTCATATTTTATCGAATAAAGGTAGTACCCATGACGGATGCCGGGTTTTACTACGGGAGTCTGGATTCCGGGAAAGATTTGCAGACGCTCTGTCAAGAAATCGGCCGCTTCGATGCGCGGGATGAGCAGGCTTTCCAGCTTCATCAACTGCTCCCTGCCGATAGCGGCTTCGATCTCGGTCATTCGGTAGTTGAAGCCGACCATGTTGACGAGATTAGCTGTGCCTTTGTTGCCAACGACCACCTCGGCGTGGTTGCGGATCAGCCGCACTCTTTCGGCCAGTTCATCGTCATCCGTGACCACGATGCCGCCCTCGCCGCTGTGGATGGTTTTATGGTAGTTCAGGCTGAACACGCCCATATCGGCCAGCGTCCCTGCGTAACGCCCGTGATAGGTCGCGCCCGGGGCCTGGGCCGCATCTTCGATGACGATCAGGTTGTGTTCCGCGGCAATCGCCATGATCTCATCCATATCGGCGGGATGCCCGAACAGGTCTACGACGATAATGGCTTTGGTGTAGGGGGTGATGCGCTTGCGGATCGATTTCGGAGAGAGGCAGAAGATCTCGGGGTCGATGTCGGCGAAGACGGGGATGGCGCCATAGACCAGCGCGGCGGTCGCCGAGGCGATCATGGTGTAGGGCGCAACGATGATTTCATCCCCAGGGCCGACGCCAGCAGCCCCGGCTGCGGCATACAGCCCCGATGTGGCCGAGTTCACGCTGATGGCGTGTTTTACCCCGAAATATTCCGCCCAGGCCTGTTCCAGCGCGCGCACCTTCTCGCCGCCGTAGAATTTATCCGACCAGGCGCCGAGGAAATCCGAGAGCACCTTGCTGTCGAATACTTCCAATACAGCTTGTTTTTCTTCATCTCCGATGGAATGATAGGTTGGGAATGGTTCAGTGCGCAGCGGTTCACCGCCGCGCAGGGCTAGTTTGGTCATAGTGCACCTCTTGCCTGGATCATATCATAAATCAACTGTGCGACTTTGCCAGCAGCCTTAGATTCCAGTTTGTAGCTTTCCAGTTTTTCGAACATCCTTTGGCGGACATTTGCATCGAAGAGCAATTCGCTCAGGGCTGGTTGGATATCCTCATAACGATAGACTGCCCGGCTGACGCCGACGCGGTTGGTTGGCAATTTGTCTATATGGCGCAGGTTGGGTTGCAGACTGAGGGTGATACAGCCTAAATAACAGGCTTCCACTAATAGCTCCGTGTTCATCCCGACGACCAGGTCGGCAGCCATGACCTGATTGCGCGCGCCGCCCTCTGTTGTCACCGTGATGATGATCTGGTTGCTGTGGAAGCCCTGGAATAATTCCATGGTCTCTCTTGGGTGTGGGCGCACGACCAGATGGATTTTCGCATCGTTCTGATGTTGTAAGTTCTCCAACGCCTTGATCAACGCTTTCAGCACATCCCATTCGTCGAAGCCGATATGGTCGCCGTTGATCTTATCATCCCCATATAAGGATGATTGCGGCTGCGAGGGGAACAACACAAAAAGTTCATCGGGTTGGATGCCAATGGCGGCGCGGATTTCTTCTCTTAGTTGGGGCGAGAACCGTTGGCGCCAATCGGCCAGATCATCGAAAGTGGGCTGCCCGGTGATGACTATTCGGGCCGGGTCGAAGCCTTCGCGGATCATCTCGTCCCGCGCCAGGGCATCCATAACGGCGATTTTGTTCGGCATGAAAGCTAGTTCGCCTGCGGCATTGCTGAATCGCAGGCGGTAATTGAGCCAGAAATCGAGCAGCGCCAGGGATGGCAGCCCAATTCGGGATGCGGCAGCGATGAAGCGTTTTTCGAGGTCTACGGGGTTGACCGAAGTGCCGGTGAACAATAACTTGACATCCCGCTGTTGGAGGAATGCCAATATTTCCTGATCGGGGATCTCGCCGGAGAGTTTATTGTACGCAATCCCCAGATTATCCCAGATTTGAGCGGTTTCGTTGTAGGCCAATGCTTCGACTTGAACCCGTTGATCTGATTGCAGGCGTTTGATCACCGGGCCGACGGCGCTGGCGCCGCCTGGGTCTCCGCTGAGGGCGATAATCGTAGGTGGGGTGGGTTGTGCTTTCATAAAAAGCTGACATAAGGAACACGGTTCCTCCCAGGAACCGTGTTCCTTAATCGAGAGCAACTTTTTTCCTTGTTGGGCCGATTGGATCGCGGCGCTTGCGATTTGGATAACTGCCAGGCCATCTTCTCCGGTGCAGGCTACGGGGCTTCCAGTCTGGATGGCGGAGACCAGGTTTTCAACAGCGTGGTACATCACATCCTTGCGGTCACCGAAGTTTTTGGGAATATTTTCCAATTCCCGATAGCCGGTATACCGTTTACTTGCTGCAGCCCGGCTGTATTCAACCACATATCCCGAGTCGGTCAAGCGCACGCGCCCTAGGCTTCCGAGGATTTCCATTTCGAAGATGGTGAAAAATTTGACCTCAGCCGCTCGAAGGGTGGCTATCACCCCATTTTCCAGACCCAACACAAGGTCCAGGGTAGGATCGTCAGGGTCATCTTGGATGCGATCCCAGGCTTGAACCCAATCCACTTCTCCCACCAGGAAGCGCAGCAGATCGATCCAATGAGAGCCATTGTGACGGATGCCTTTGGTGTACCATCCTGCCACAGCTTGAATTTTTCCCAGATGACCCGTTTCGATAAAATCTTTCAGCGCCCGCATATTGCTCGCAAAGCGGCGCAGATAGACGACGGCCAGGATGATCCCACGCTGCCGAGTCAGGGCGACCAGTTCCTGGGATTGCTCAACTGTGGCAGCCAAAGGCTTCTCGCACAGAATTGCTTTAAGGGCTTTCGGGGCGGTCAGAATCTCCTTGAGAATTGCATAATGAGTGTTGTCGGGCGTGCACACGCTGATCATATCCAGGTGCGCTTCCGCCAGCATGGCGCGCACATCTTGGTAACGCGCCTCGACGCCCCACCGCCGGCCACATTTACTCAATTGATCTTCGTCAATATCGCAAATAGCGGCCAGTTCTGCGCCGGGAAATGTGGTGTAGGCCTCGGCGTGCGAGAAAATATCCCCTTGCATTTTAGGATCGTCGGCGAAATCACTGGCGATTTTTCCGCAGCCGATGATCCCTGCCCGCAAAGTGTTCATCGTCAGCGTACAGCCTTTTGTTGGATATTCTGGTTGATTTTAGGGAGTTCCGGTTTGCGCCGAAAGAGTTCGAGGATGTCGGCCAGCGTGAAGGCGGGATTTTCGGGGTAGAGATGTTCGTACACCTGGCGGATGAGTTCGAAATCCTCGGGCGTGTCGACGGTCAGGCGCAGTTCTGCGACCTCGGGGGGGAATTCGGTGCGCACGTTGCGCAAGCGGTATTTTTCGGGGTGTTCCCAGAAGTGGAGAGATACATGCTCGCGGTCGGCCGGGTCGTTTGACGTTCTATCGATTTCAGCCAGCGCCTCGGTAGAGAATACCCGCACATCGGTCCCTATTGGGGTGGTATATTCCAGTGTATTGCTTACAAAGTCTGCGCCTCCGATGCGGTAATCGGCGACGACTTTATCGAGGATGCCGGGTTCGATCAGTGGGCAATCACCGGTGGTTTCGATGATGACATCTGCATGATAAGCTCTCGCGGCCCCCAAGACGCGCGCCAGAACATCTTCTTCGCTTCCACGGAAATATCCAATTTTCAACTCTTCCGCTAGCTCGACCACAGGATCGTCAGAGGAATTGACCGTTGTGGCAATAATGATATCATCCACAGTGCGGGCTCGTTGCAGGCGTTCGACCATCAGCGCCAGCATGGGTTTTCCTAGAATGGGCTTGAGAACTTTTCCCGGCAGGCGCGACGAGCGCATCCGGGCTTCGATTGTTATGGCATATTTCATATCGAGTGGATTCTCTCAGTAGCCGAAAGGTTTGTCAAGCAGTCGGGACCCTGGTGAACCACTTGACAGCCCTTTGCCTTCGTGACAGAATTCAATGAAAATATCCCGAAAACAGATGTGTGGGACGCTACGCGCCCCACACACCTATTTTCGGGCTTGATGGTAAAGGTTCTATCCAGGTGAATAGCAGAGGAGTAAAGCTTAGTCTGAAATCAAATGCTTCATGGCATGTTCGAATTCAACGTTCGCGAGGTTGGTCTGGATTGAGCTTGCGTGAACTGTGGTCATACCGCGATCTGTTTTGGATTCTGGCCTGGCGGGATGTAAAACTTAGATATAAGCAGACTGCATTAGGTGTAACCTGGGTTATCTTACAACCCATTCTGACATCCGGCATTTTTGCTGTTATTTTTGGGTTTTTGGCGGAATTGCCATCAGATGGTTCGCCGTATATGTTGTTTGCCTTTGCCGGCACTCTACCCTGGACGCTTTTTGCTCAATCCCTTCAACGTGCAGGTACCAGCCTGGTTAGCGGGCGAGAATTGGTTTCTAAAGTTTATTTTCCGCGCCTGATTCTACCAATTGCAAGTTCTTTCTCCGTGTTGGTGGATTTCCTGGTAGGATTAGCCTCGATCAGTGTGCTTTTTCTAATCTACCAGGTACCGCTGACCTGGAATATCCTGGCGATTCCGGGATTGGTATTGGCCAACCTTTTGATTGCCGTTGGGGTGAGTTTCTGGGTTTCGGCGTTTAGTGTGCATTATCGGGATTTCATCTATGCCTTGCCGTTTCTCGTCCAGGCCTGGATGTACGCATCCCCTGTAGCGTATGCGAGCAGCATAGTACCTGAAGAGTGGAGCGTGCTATATTCTCTGAACCCAATGGTTGGGATCATCGAAGGCTTTCGCTGGTCTTTGTTGGGACATGGACTATTTTCATGGCTATCCATTGGAATCTCTCTTGCAGTTGGATTATTGGTATTTTTTTCCGGCGCGCTGGTTTTTAGGCGCATTGAACGTGGTTTTGCAGATGTAATTTGATGAATAACCTGGCAATCAGCATCAAGAATTTATGCAAGGTTTATCGGATTGATCCCGCAACGGGAAATACCGCATCACAGACGTTGCAAGAAGATCTGATGGGTTTGGTAAAGCGCCCCCTGCGCCGCCTGGCATCTTCCGTCAAGCAAGAGGTTTGGGCTTTGAAAGACATCTCATTCGATGTCCGCGCCGGAGAGGTGGTCGGTCTGATCGGGCGCAATGGCGCAGGCAAAAGCACTTTGTTGAAGGTGCTCTCGCGGATCACGGAACCGACTTCGGGCTACGCAGATATTTTTGGACGCGTTGGATCCTTGCTGGAAGTTGGCACCGGTTTTCACACTGAGCTAACCGGGCGAGAAAATATCTATTTGAGCGGCGCCATCCTGGGGATGCGAAAGATAGAGATAGACCGCAAGTTCGACCTGATCGTAGATTTTTCTGGAGTGGGTAAATATATCGAGACGCCCGTAAAACGTTATTCCAGTGGGATGGCCGTCAGATTGGCGTTTGCCGTGGCTGCGCATTTAGACCCAGAGATATTGCTGGTGGATGAGGTGCTTGCAGTTGGTGATGCTGCATTTCAAAAGAAGTGCCTGGGAAAGATGGGCGAGGTCGCGGAGGGGGGGAGGACGGTGGTATTCGTCAGCCATAATATGGCAGCCATTACCTCGTTATGTAAACGCGGCGTCTGGCTCGAAGAGGGCTGCGTGCAGGCCGATGGTCCTGTCCGCCAGGTAGTTCAAGATTATCTGGTCATGGCGGGTGAGCTAGACGAGACCAAAACCAATCTGGCTTCGCGTACAGATCGCGGCGGCGATGGTCGCCTGCGGTTCACAGAATTCCAGGTGCGTAATCGTGATGGCGCGCCATTATCATCGGCGGTCTCGGGAGAGCCTGTTGATCTTGTGCTCAGCTATCAGGCTCAGGGAGACATTTTTGGCACGACTTCGATCCATTTTTGGATTTGCGATGCCTTTGGCAAGTGCTTGATAAGCCTCAGCAGCCTGTTTACTGGGGAAGACCTGGTAAATTTGCCTGCTCGAGGCCAGATCGCGCTGCATGTACCTCGCTTCCCCTTGCGAGAGGGCAGATATTTCGTTGATCTTGGCGCTGATATCGATGGAGTCAAGGCGGATCGTGTCTTGAAAGCTATTCAACTCGATGTGACTACTGGCGCTTATTACCCCGTGCAACAACCTGCCCATCCCAAAGATGGCGACTTTTTGATTGAGCATTCCTGGAGGCTTCTCGAATAGCCTGGTATGAATGTTATCTATTCTGAATGTAGCGAAAAAATATGGGTGGATGTGGCCGAGATTCTCTCAGCTCGATTGGGATGGAAACCATGCTATTGGATAGGAAGCCCGGTGGTCGAGGGAGAAGTCAAACAACGCTTCGAAGAGATTTGTTTCCATTCGACGATTGATGCCGTCAAGGGAATCGCCTCGCCTGATTTTCAGGGCGCCGAGTCTGGCATCCTCGACCAGCCGCTTTTGGAGCAGCTTGGGGAATGCGAGCGCACAGTGTTGAAGATGATGGATCGGATGGAGGCCCTTGGTTCTTTCCCTTACCAGGAGCGACTTCGCCATTACCATCGCCTGGTTGCCTATTGGCTCTCGGTGCTAAAGACCTATCAACCGGAGATGATTTTCTTTTTGTACATTCCGCACATGGTCTTCGACTACATTCTCTATGAACTCTGTCGCTTATTTGGAATCCGTACGCTGATGTTCGAAGTATCCAATGTGCTCAGCTATGCTTACTTGAGGGAATCCATCGATGGCAATACCGATCTGAAAACAGGATACCGGCAGATGATGCAGACAAAAGCAGGGGATGTTGCTCTTTCAGAGGAAATCGAAGCCTACCTGAGTTCATTGCGCGGCGATTATGATGATGTCCCCCTGTATGTGCGCTATGTGTCCAAGGAAGATATCTATCACCGTCAGGATGGAAAATCAGGTTTTCAACGCTTATTCGATTTCCGTAATTATCCAGTGATGCTCACGAAGCAGTTGAGTGTGATGAAATCCAAGTTTCGAACACCTGACAATTATATCAAGCAGCCCGGCAGGACGCCGGAGCGTTCCAATTTGAAAGGGTTCGAATATCGCCTGTTTCGCCGCAAGGCTGTCAGGAGAGTAGATCGATTGGCAAAGCGGTACCAACGCATGGTGGTTGGCGAGGTAGATTTAGATCACCCCTATGTTTTTCTGGCCTTGAGTTACCAGCCTGAGGCCACAACTTCGCCCAAAGGGAAAGTTTTCTCCCATTTGTTATTGATGGTTGAAATGATCGCGAAAACCTTGCCAGATGGCTGGCTGCTTTATATCAAAGAGCATCCTGCACAATTCGATCATTCTTGGGCATTCAGATCTCATAATTCTCGCACCGAATCTTTTTACGAAGATCTGGCTGCCATGGAGAATGTTCGTCTGATCCCACTGTCATCTTCATCGTATGATTTAGTTGATCATTCTAAGGCGGTGGCGACAGCAACCGGAACGGTGGGGTGGCAGGCGGTCAATCGAGGCAAGCCAGCATTGGTGTTCGGTCACCCGTGGTATGAGGGCTGCGAGGGGATTTTTTCGATCAGTTCGAAGGAGGATTGCCTCGGAGCGTTCGCTGCAATCCGGGCAGGATACAAAGTAAACGATCGCAATGTGCGTCTCTTTGTTGCCGCGTTAGAAAAGTTGGGGCATAAGCTGGATGTGATCGATCAGATGAGAAATGTCGAGCTTATTGATCCGGCTACGGCCGAGTCGTTAGCGCTGGCGATTGAACAGTTCTACCATCGCATAGAACAAAAGACCGATCCAGCGTTATAATTCCATCATTATTTTTATGACAAACAAGAATCAAAGTGTGTTTATTATCGCCGAAGTCGGCTCGGTGCACGATGGCAGCTTTGGCAACGCAAAGAAGCTGATCGAGGCGGCGGCTGCCTGCGGCGTGGACGCGGTCAAGTTCCAGACGCATATCCCCGGGGCCGAAACTTTGCCCGATGCTCCCATGCCGCCTTATTTCAAAGGCGAGCCACGCTTCGAGTATTTCCAGCGCACCGGCTTTTCTCTGGATCAATGGGTGGAACTGAAACGTCATTGTGATGAACATGGGGTGGTTTTCCTGTCTTCGCCTTTTTCCGAAGAGGCGGTTGAGCTTTTAGAATCGGTAGGCGTCCCTCGATATAAGATCCCCTCGGGGGAAGTCACCAACCTACCCATGCTGGAAAAGATCGCCCGTCTCGGGAAGCCGGTCATCCTCTCTTCCGGGATGAGTTCCTGGGATGAGTTGGATCAAGCGGTTGAGGTGATCCAAAAATACAACGCCCCATTGACCGTGCTACAATGTACCAGTGAGTACCCTGTTTCCTATGAGCGGGTCGGCCTGAATATTATGCAGGAGATGGCCGGGCGTTATGGCGCACCGGTGGGACTATCTGACCATACTCTGACCAATTACGCTGCTTTAGCTGCCGTGACGTTGGGCGCCTCTATCATCGAGAAGCACTTCACTTTTAGCCGCCTGATGTACGGCAGCGACGCGCCTCACTCACTCGAACCAGCCGAGATGACTGACCTGGTGCGGGGTGTGCGCGCTATCGAAACCATTTTGGCGCATCCTTTAGAGAAGCGCAGCGAGTCTTTTCGGGAGATGAAGCGCATCTTCGAGAAGAGCCTGGTAGCCGCGGTTGACATTCCCGCCGGGACGCTGCTGACCAGCGATCTAATTGCTATCAAAAAACCTGGCGCAGGCATTTCACCAGCTCGTTTGGATGAGTTTATCGGGAAAACACTCAAGCGTGATGTCAAGCCCGGCCATGTCTTTTCCGAATGTGATTTCGAGTAGCACTTGAATCAGGGGTAGCAGGTAACATCTTTAACTCGACTGCGGCGTACGCCGCGAAAGCACTAAATTTCGGTAACTACCCAGTCTTCGCGCGCCCACCCCAGCCCTCCCCCCTTCTCAACTCGTCTGCGTGTCGCCCGGGGCCTGCGATGAGCGGTTCCAGCGAAGTGGCGGGCTCCTGATCATTTTCGTGAAGTACTGATTGTGAAGATCATTGGCTATGAAGGATACCGCTTACAAAGAGATGTTTCTGGTCGAAAATTCCCATTGGTGGTATAGGGGATTGCATGACCTGACGCTTCTTCTGGTGGAGAAGCTATTTGTAAATCGAACGTTAGATATTTTCGATGCCGGGTGCGGCA
>VGOC01000055.1 GCA_016865865.1 Chloroflexota bacterium | reverse complement strand
ACACAGATAAAAGGGATTTCGGCGATAAAAGACGGCTGTTCATCAAGAAAATCGGTGTTCATCTGTGTTTATCTGTGGTTTCTGGCGACTTTTAAAACAGTCTCTTAGCGCAGATTAGCGGACTCAAAATTCTTGCACAAAAAACAAGGATTTCACTGTGTACTAAGAAGCTAAACTTCTGCCAGATGTTTAGCTTCTTCGAAAGGGCAGCACGTAGTTACGAAAAAACATGGATGACGCCGTTCTGATCCAACGCGCCCGCCAGGGCGATCTGGATGCCTTCAACCGCCTGGTATTGGCCTATCAAGATAGGCTCTATACCCAGGCCTATCGCGTCATGGGTGAACAGGGCGCTGCCGAAGATGCAACCCAGGAAGCCTTCATTTCAGCCTACCGCAAATTGCATACGTATCGGGGAGGCTCGTTCCAGGCCTGGTTGCTGCGGATCGTCACCAACGCCTGCTACGATGAATTGCGTCGCCGCAAACGCAAACCGGTTTCCTCTTTAGAGCCGCGGGACCAACAGGGGGAAGAAATCGAATCCCCTGGCTGGATGGTTGATCCTGGAGAATTGCCCGAGGAAACACTCCAAAAGAAAGAATTAGCCGCGGCGATACAGCGGTGTTTAGATCAACTTTCGACCGATTTCCGCATGGTGGTGCTCCTGGTAGATGTTCAGGGGTTGGATTATCGCCAGGCTGCCCAGGTCATCGAAAAACCGATGGGGACAGTCAAGAGTCGTCTCGCACGCGCCCGCCTTCGTATGCAAGATTGCTTGCAGCAATTCGGGGAACTTCTGCCGTTTTCATTTCGTCTGAAAGAAGAGGCCCCTGTATGAATGAGCGCATTTCCCGTCGAGATTGGGAACAATTATCCGCATTTGTGGATGATCAACTGCCGGCGCGTGAGTGCGCCCGGCTCGAGGCGCGCTTGCGAACCGACTCCAATCTGCGCCAAGCTTTGGATGACCTGCGGATGACAAGCTCAACAGTGAAATCCCTGCCTCGTCTGCATGCGCCGCGGAACTTTACCCTGACGTCGGAGACGGCCGGTCAACGGCAGAAAGGAGCGCCGCGCCTGTTCGATACCTTCCGTCTGGCCTCAGCCATATCGAGCGCGCTTTTAGCGATCGTTTTAGTGGGAGATCTCCTTGCTGTTGATCGTGTGAGCCTGGCTCCATACCAGGAGATGGTCGCGCCAGCAGCGGAAAGAGCTGTCGAAGCAACGTTCGAGGTGGAAGCCGTTGAAGAGCAAGCGCCATCCGCGATGGTGTTGGAGGCAGCGCCCCCGGAGGAAATCCCGCCGATGGCTGAGGAAAGTCTGGAAAAGGAAGCCGGAGAAGGCCTGGCGGACGCGACCGAGGCTGAACCTGAAACCCCCGAGGTTGTGCCTGCTCCCATGGCAGCAGTTCGCCTGGCGGAAATCCTGTTGGGTGCAATTGCTCTGGTGACCGGAGCAGCCGCGTACTATTTTCGTCGCCGAGGCCGCTCATAATCGCGAGCGATGTGGATGAAATCCGGCTTCGCGGTGGATTTTCTCTATTGCGGTTGGAGGCCGTGCTATGATAGAATGATGTGCAATCGCATACGGAGCTTATCCGCACATAGCTTCGCTTATTCGTTGTTATTGGTTCGTTAATCTTTTACGGAGGCATAGATGAAATACCCATTTTATAAACCACTGATTTGGTTGGCTGCTTTGTTTTTGGCTGTGAGTCTGGCCTGTGGCGCGCCGACCCCTGCCCCAACTGAGGCTCCACCGCCGGCTCAACCTGCCCAACCTGTGGAAACAGAACCAGTTCAACCTGCGGCGTCCGGCGCCGTTTCTACTCTTCAGGATGTGAAAGGCGCCGTCATTCAAATCGAAGCCCAGGGCGCCTTCGTGGACCCGGAAATCGGGGAATATGTCGGCGCTGGACGCGGCTCGGGCTTTATTATTGATCCCTCAGGCCTTGCGGTGACGAACAACCATGTCGTCACCGGGGCTGCATTGCTCAAGGTGTGGATAGGGGGCGACACCTCGAAAACCTACAATGCTGTAGTTCTGGGAGTATCCGAATGCTCCGACCTGGCCGTGATTGACATAGACGGCGAAGGCTTCCCTTATCTGGAATGGTACGCCTCCCCGGTCACCGTGGGGCTGGAAGTTTATCTCGCCGGTTTCCCGCTAGGGGAAACGGAGTACTCGCTAACAAAAGGGATTGTTTCCAAGGAAAGCGCCAGCGGTGAAACAGACTGGTCTTCGATTGAGTCTGTGATCGTGCATGATGCTACTGGCAACCCTGGCAACTCTGGCGGCCCCCTGATCACTACGGATGGCAAGGTGGTGGGTGTTCATTACCGATCCCGCCCGAATGCCAATCAATATTTTGCTATTGGGCGTGACGCCGCTGTTCCGATTCTGGATGAACTCAAAACCGGAAAAGACGTTGATTCTATCGGCGTCAATGGCGTGGCGGTGATGTCGGAGGATGGCAGCATCTCGGGGATTTGGGTCTCTTCTGTCGAAGCCGGCTCTCCCGCGGACAAGACCGGAATAACTGGCGGGGATGTCCTGCTGAGTTTGGGTGATCACCCCCTGGCGACTGATGGCACGATGTCGGATTATTGTGACATCATCCGCACTCATCAACCCGCGGATACTGTGGATGTCGAGGTGCTGCGCTTCGACACTTCCGAGGTTTTGGCGGGCCAACTCAATGGCGAGACTCTGGCGCAGGCCTATACTTTCGGTGAGACGGATACCTCGACAGGCGACGTTGCTGGCGACACGACTGGTGGAACGGCTGAGGAACCACCGGCCTTCTACCTCGAGGAGTTCGAAGCTGATGAGTTAGCAAATTGGCACTGGTTCACAACCAGTGGGGATGAAAACCTGTTCAATATACATACCGAAGCCGGCAAATTGATTTTCGACCTCGAAGGAGTGGACCTTTATACCTATCTGGTTTATGATCCATGGATCTACGAGCGTGTTGTGATCGAAACATCGGCGGAGAATCGCGGCAAGAATACTAACAATGTTGGATTGATTTGCCATGCTGGTGATTATGGCTGGTACGAGTTCAGCATATCCAATGGCGGTGAATGGTGGATTTGGGCGTACGATGCAACGACTGATCAATACGATATGCTGGCGAGCGGCGGATCGACTGCTGTGCGCATGGGCAAAGATATCAACCAGTATGCTGCTGTCTGTGATTCGAATACGCTATCGCTCTATATCAATGGCGTACACACACACACGCTCACGGAAAAAAGCTACGTCTTCAGAGAAGGCCAGGTTGGTATTGGTGTGTCGTCCTTCAACGTGTTGCCCATCATCCTCGAATTCGATTGGATCAACATCTACGAGCCATAAACCCAACAGGATGAGACTTCGGAAGTCTGATTCTATCCCTTGAAAACACAAAAGGGCAGCTCCAAAAAGCTGCCCTTTTGTATTCGAGAGGATAGATATTTTCAGGGTTGCTGTTGATGCGCTGCCAGATATTGATAACGCGCCATCAACGTATTGTAGATATAGTTCACCCACATCCTGACTATGCGATCCGCCCCATAGCTGTGGCTGCCATAGGTTTGGATGATCACGCGTCCGTCAACGCAACTCACGGCAGTCGCATAACTGTCTTTTACGGCTGAGCGCGCTCCCCACAATAATTTTGCATCGCTCCCCGGACTCAATTTCAAGAGGTCGCCCAGATCCCAGAAATCCCATATCCAGAAGTTCGTTGGATTCGTGAGGGCAATCCCCTCGTTGGGGATATGATGCGCCGGATGGTCGCCGTTGATCGGGAAGAGCAGTTGCTTGTCTATAGGAATTTCGATCCAATCGCTTTGAAATTGTACGCCGCAACGACCGAGGATCACGGCAATTTTTCCGAAGCCAATATCGTCTAAGTTCCATTCCTCGATGATGAGCGAACTGCCCGCGTTCAAGGCATCGTTGAGATATACATAGAATTCCCCCGACACATTTTCCCTGGCTTCTTTGGAAGAGATGATGAGATCCCAGGGTTGACCATTCGGCGCGCCAGCAAGCAGTTGCGTTTTGAAATGCCCCAGGTAATCATCCACATCCACATAGTTCAAGCTCATGGCATCTAACGCCGGTTGAACCAACCCAACGAGAGCCATGTCCTCGAATAACAGGATATTGGCTGACCGCATCCAGGTTTCGAAAAGGGCCTGATCGAAACCGGATTGCGCGCCTTGAGGAGGTTGTTGGGGGCCTTGAGATTGATCCCCGGGGGGTTGGGATGTGTTTGTCGGCTGAGGGGTGTTCGATGGTTGGGCTTTGATCGTTGCCTGGACATCCAGGGCAACCTGCGTTAAAGCTTGGGCGGCTTGCGTGGCCTGGGCATCGAGCGTAGCTTGTTGGTCAGAGATTTCTTTCTGTTGTTGTTCCTCGATATCAGCCTGGGCTTCGGCCTGGGCGGTTTGGGTTTCTCCCTGGGAAAGTTGCGTGGCCTGGACATTGAGGGAAACCTGGGTTTGATTCGAGCTTTCGGTCGTGGGCGTATTACATGCCAACCCAATGAGTAGGACAAAAAGAATGGCGATGAGGAGTATTCCAAAAGGAATGAACCGGGCGTGGCGGGAATGTCTGGATTTGGATTTCATGCGTTTCTCCTGAGGCTTGCTCTCGTCTGCTCGATGATCAATACATCACTGAAATGTGATCGAAGCTCCGTTGCTTCGGCCCACTCAGCACAGGCCTTGGGGTAGCCGGGGCTTGCGATGAACATGTGTTATCTACCAGTATAGAAGTTATCTCCGAAAAGTCAATCCGAAAAAGGTCACATCCAGTTTCGCAGAACGTGATAGATCATGCGGGGCGACAACGCCTGAACGGCGTTACGATAACTCAGGAGTACCTCCAAGATACTTCTTTCCACGAAGCTTTCTCTGTTGGCGGCGCGGATGAGTGGGTTGAGCAACCAATCATTCATATAGAGGGTTCGCATCCGAATCGTCCACACGAACAGGCTCTGAAAGCGCGCGCGCAGGCGTTTGTCGTAGCGGCGTAGGGCAGAGCGCGAGAAATCATTGGTTTCTAATTGCTCCCTCAGCACCTGCGCAGCTATCTGACCAGATTCCATCGCGTAATCAATCCCCTCGCCGGTGAACGGGTTGACAAGGCCGGCCGCCTCCCCCACGACGATCATTCGATCCCCAAATGTGCGGGCGGTAGCAAAATCCATGCGCAGTGGATAGCTCTTGACAGGCCCAAGGCGTCGCCCATCAGCCAATTTCTCTCGAACCGGATCGTGGCTCAGGAACTTCTCCAGTACGCCCTGGGCGGTAGCTGGCAGGTTGGGGGATTTCTTCATATAGCCAGCGCCCACATTGGCCGACGTGGGCGAGGTGGGGAAAATCCAACCGTAGCCGGGGAGAGGCGCCCCGTCGAAGCGGATTTCCATGATGTCGTCTAAATCGGTCAAATCATCGAAATAGGCGCGGGCGGCGAGGGCAAATGCAGGCGGGGTGGACATCAGCCCAACGCTTTGCAGCAGAGAAATGTTGGCGCCCACTGCGATGATGGCTACTCGCGCAGAGAAGCGGTGGATCGAGTGGTCATTGGCGGCGATGATAGCAGCCCGGTCGGGTTCCGCCTGGAGACCTGTGATACGAATGTTCGGCTCGAATTCGGCACCCATGGCGATGGCATGTCGCAGCAGGAGATTGTCGAGCTGATAGCGCGGCGCGATATAGAGATAGTCAGCTAATCCGGGTTTGGAGGGGACGGGCGCTTCCAGGTGACTGCCATCTGGCGCGACCAGGCGGATGCCATTGAGACGATAACCGATATTCTTGACTTCATCGAGCAATCCCAAATCTTCCAGGATTTTCAGGGCGTTGGGTGATAAAGCATCCCCGCATGTTTTGTGGCGCGGAAAATCTGCCTTGTCCACGAGCAGAACGCGTGCTCCTGATTTTGCGAGATAGCTGGCCGCGGCGGCGCCCCCTGGCCCGGCGCCTACAATAGCCACGTCGTAGGTTGATTTCATATGGGTGTGGTTTCTTTCAGTCGAGAACCCAGACCTCACAGGTTTCTTTATGCCCCTGCCTCGATTTGCCTGACGATGTCGAGCACCGCCTCGCGGGAGAGCTTCTTCTCGCCGCGCTCCAAAGCATCCAATGTGGCATACGCCAGCGCTCGGGGGATTTCGACAAAGCTCTTGAATGTCGTTTCGGGCAAGGTTTTGAGATAAGCTCCGAAACTATCCAGGTTTTCGCGGGCGTAAGCAAACATGTGTTTCTCGTCCCAGTCCTTGGGGAAGAAGTTCACCCCCCGATCCAGGTCTTCGTTGCGGTTGCGCAGGATATTGACGATCTGTAGCCCGCGGCCGAATTTGATGGCGTACGAACGGTGAATCTGGATTTTCTCGAACCAGGCCCAAAGATCGCAGAGCAGCAACCCCACCGCGCCCGCCACACCGTATGTATAGCGATCCAAATCGTCCAGGGATAAAACCTCGAACCCATTGGTAGCCCAGTGAGCCATGCGGTCGGCCATAGCTGCTGTGGCCTCCCAAATGCGCGGGGCGATGAATGTGGGCGCAAGGCAGGCCCATTCGCCAATCCTCAATGTGACCTCTGGTAGAACATCGTGGAATTCCTTCAGGGCTGTTTCGAGGACCTGGTGAGCGAAAGTGTCTTCCGATGTCTGAGCCTGGAAGATCAGGCTGATCGTGTGTAGAATCTTGGCTTTGAGACTCCCGTCCAGGGTGGGGTGATCTTCTACTTCATCTATGGCCCGAAGACAAAGATAGCCAGAAGCGACTGCTTCGCGAAGCCCTTTTGGCAGACGGACGATGGGCAAATAGAACGTTCGACTGGTCAGTTTCAGGGTGGACATTGCTTCTTGATAGATCGCCATATTGGGCCTCGCTGTGTACAACAATACCGGTATTCGAAGAAGGGATAGGTGCGAAATTCTAAGTACTGATGTAACTGTTCAGCCATCGAACGGATTAGCCAGAAAAAAGGGTGTGCGAAGGGGGCTACGCCCCCTTCGCACACCCTTTTTTCGGGAACTTCCCCGTATGGCTGAGTAGTTACGCACTGATTATCATACTTCACGAAAAGAGGATCAAAGACCCGTCCTCGGGTCGCCCGGGGACGGGCTTTCGATCTTTTCGTGATTTACCGATTATAACCCCAAAGCCGGGAACTGGTTGTGAGAGACCCCCATATATGCCGCCACGACCCCTCTTTATGTGCGGACAGAGTGGGAGATTAGTGCTGGATTGTGAAAGTGATCGTTGTAGAATTTTCGTTACCGGCGAAATCAACTGCCCTGATCTTCAGGGTGTGTTCTCCCAGGCGTGGCAGCCATGGATACGCGAAGGGAGGTTGGGTCTGCGTTTCGATGAGATCGCCGTCGAGATAGTATTCGATCCATTCCAGCCCGGTATTGTCGTTGGCTTGAACCTGGAAAGTAATCGGCGTTGTGGCCTGATAATCGAAGATTTGCTCATCGTCGGGATAGGCAATGGAGATCTCTGGGCGTTGGTTATCTACCGTCACTTGAATGGCGTCGGTTTCGACTTGTTGGCCGCTGCGGATGACGATCAATTGAACCGCGTAAAGCCCGTTAAGCTCTGACGTATCCCAGGCGGCGAGGCGACCATTGACCACCGGCGTTTCGATATCCTCGCTGATCGCCAGCCAGGTTTTGGGATTCAACCCTTTTCCTACCTGTATGCGATACGAGACGAAATCACTCCCAGAAGCGGTGCCCTGGATATTGACTTCCCCTCTGATGTTGGTGTACATCTGCGGCGAGGCGATTCGCGCGTTCGGAGATGGACTGGGTGTGTAGATCACATCATAGGATTCCGGTGGGGTGGATAGCCCGGCCTCCTCTGCCCATTGACTGGCCTCTGCCGGAACCAGCATATACACCCGCTCCTCGATCAATTCGGGGGGCGTGAAGACGGTCGCCAGTCGTCCGGTTTCGCGATTGACCTGATAGGCTCGGAACAACGTGTCGGGCTGCGTGGGTTCGTGCCCGGTGAGAAATAATTCGCTTACCACCGATGGGCAATCCTGGGTTGGCAGCATACCGGATGGATTGCATACTGTGATGGTGCTGATCCCAGGCGGCGCGCCCCAGGAAACCACAGGCAAGTCGCGAGAGGCGTACTTGGTCAGAGCATGCCAGAGAGCAGCGCTAACCTTGGGGGACAAATCCCCCCCCTCGGGCGCGTCCGATGCGCCCCGCCCCATCCACACGCCAACCACGATTCGGGGGGTATATCCAATTGTCCAGCTATCCTCCCCAGATGCCGTGCGTCCCAATTTCGCCGCGGCCGGCTGCCCGATCTCCAGGGGATTGGGATGCCCCAGGCTTTCCCAGCGAGCAGATTCATCGCTCAAGATGTGGTTGATGAGATAGGCCAGTTGCGAGCTGGTGACAGGTTGGGTGGTGGGCGAATCATTGACCAGCCATTCGCGCCCGTGAATATCAGTCACCCGTTGAATGGTAAGCATCTGGAGGTCGAACCGATCTTCGCCCGCAGCGACCTCGCCGACGAAGCTCCCCAGGTTGGCAAGGATGCCGAAAGCGCGAGTCATTTCCAGTAATGTTACATCGCCGCCATCTAGCAGAAACAGGCAGGTTGGGCACTCCGGGATGATTGCATCCGGCGAGGGCTGAAATCCTGCCAAGATACCAAATTGCTCCACGGTGCGCCAGACATTCTCTGCGCCAACTTGATTCATGGTCCCCAAGGCGGGGATGAGATAATCGTTCGCCAGGGCAAGACGAAGACGCATTGGCCCTCGATACTCCCCTTCCGGATTCGTGATTTGCTCGACTTGTTCGCCGAAGAGGGAGGGGATCTCCCACAATAGACTGGCGGGATCGAAGCCTCGGGTGAAGGCCGACAGGTAGACGAAGGGCGTCAGAAGCGAGCCGGGCGGGCGGCCGGGGGGATGAGCGGGGTCTGACCCTGAGGCGGTCTCTCCGACCAGGGCCAGGATCTGCCCCGATAGCGGGTCGGTTATCACGATGTTTACTTCGAGATCATCATAGGGTGCGCCCTCGAAGGCCAGAGAGGGGAGCAGCCGGGCCGCTTCACAATCCTCGGTCGAAATCCCACCGCCGGCGAGATGAGCCAGATGCGCCTTGGCGGCGCAGGAGGCTTGTACCTGCAAATCGTAATCGAGGGTGGTGAAGACCTCGAAACCGCCGCGTTCCAATTGTGAGAGAGGAATGTGGGGAGTAAGCTGTTCCCACACCAGCTCGAGAAATGTCGGCGCGATCGTCTCCTCTTCTGGGGCTGGCTCTTGGAAAGTGATCTCTTCGTCTCGAGCCTCGAGCGCGTTCTCCGAAGAGATAACTCCCTGGGCGAGCAAGGCGTCGAGGATGTCTCTGCCGCGCTCGATGGCTGTATCGGGCGTGTCGTTGGGGTCGAGGCTTGGGGCTTCTGACACTCCGGTCAAGACAGCAATTTCCGCCAGGCTCAACTCCTCGACGTTCTTCCCGAAGTAGGCCTGGGAGGCCGCTGCGATGCCATAGATTCGATTGCCGTAGTAGGCGCTGTTGAGATACCATTCCAACACTTTCTCGCGGCCATATTGATTGGTGATCTGCGCGGCTAACAGGCTCTCTCGCAGCGCCCGGCGCAGGCCGGGAGGCTCATCCCAGAGCAGCAAATCTGCGACCAGGCGTTGAGCCAGGGTTTTTGGGGTTTCCGAATGATCAGTCAGCGAGGTAAAGCCGGGGTGTTCCCGGAATTTCGGGTCGGAGTGGGCGATTGTGACCTGAACGATCTCAGGGGATAGCGATGCGCCCGTGTTCGATCCCTCCTCTGACAGGGGCAGGTATACGCGTTCCGAAACAGCAGGATGTTCGAGTTCCAGGAGGATGTGTGCGCCATCGCGGTCGTAGAAGCGTGTTGGTTGGAGAAACAGCCCGTTGGGAGGTTCCAGGAGCAGGGGAATGGTCTCTACAGGCGGAAGGTCTCTGGCCAGCATGGCGTAGAATACCGTCGCCCCAATGAAGAGGACCGCAGCCAGGATGCTTATCGCCATTGCGCAACTCAGGCCGGAACGTCTCAGGGAAGGTTTGGCGTATTTTTTGCGTCGTTGCTGGCGCGCCCGTAATATCTGGGGGATGTTGGGCATAGCGCGGCCTCCCGCCGCAACCGTTTGGCTACCGCGGAGGGCGCTGAGTTTGCGGAAAAAAGCAAAGAAATTGCTCTGCGCTCTTCGCGTACTCTGCGGTTCGAAGATTTGCGTTCATGATGCAGATGATTCGGGGTAATACTATTAATGCCTCAAACAGATGTTCGTTCCTGAGCGATTTGCAGGATCTCGCGCGCGGAATCGAGCGTGCTCTCGCTCACTTCGCCGAGCATTTGAGCCAGCTCACGCAGGCGTTCTTCGCCGTCAATGGGTTGAGCCTGGGTTGTGGTGCGGCCATCGAGGATGCTCTTTTGCACCTGGAAGTGTTGATGTCCGAAGGCGGCTAATTGGGGCAGATGGGTGATGCAAAACACCTGATGGCCTTGGGCCAGCCTCCAGAGTTTATGCCCCACGATAGTGCCAACGCGCCCCCCGATACCCTGATCTATTTCGTCGAATATCAGAGTAGGGATGTGATCTGCTCGCACTAGAACGTTTTTCAACGCCAGCATCAGCCGGGAGGTCTCGCCGCCGGAGGCGATTTTCACCAGGGGTTTGAATCCTTCGCCGGGGTTGGTTTCGATGAAGAATTCGATCTGCTCGTGGCCATCGGCGGTGAAGGCTACGCGCCCTCCACCGGGCAGGGGTATCCCGTTGGGATCGGGTTCATGTTGGAAATCAACCTGAAAACGCGCCCCAGACATACGCAGGTCGGCCAGCTCTGCCTCGATTGCCCTGGTCATTTTCTCGGCGGCTTCATGGCGCTTATCTGACAAGGTTTGAGCGTGCGCCCCGAGTTCGGAGAGCAATTCGCCTTCTTCGTTCTCCAACTGGCTGATGCGTTCACTGGCATGGGTGATGGCATCCAAATCCTGTTTGGCCTTGACGCCGAAAGCCAGCACCTTTTCGATTGTTTCCCCATATTTGCGCTTCAGACTATTGATCAGATTCAGGCGTTCTTCGACCTGATCGAGCCTGTTGGGATTGAATTCCAAATTCTCTAAATAGAGGCGCAAGGTATGGTTGATCTCGGTCAGTTCCTCGAAAGTCGTGGCGGCTTGCTCTTTCAACGGGATCTGAGTCTCATCGAGTTGAGCTAGGTCGGATAAGGCCTCGACAACCTGCCCGAACTGATCGGTGATAGCGTGCCCTTCCAGGGGGTTTTCATCCAGGATGATCAGGGCTTTTTGTCCCAGGGAGGAGAGTCGTTCGGCGTTTGCCAGTCGGTTGCGTTCTTCTTCGAGGCCGTTCTCCTCGCCGGGTTTCAGATTTGCCGCTTTGATTTCATCAATTTGATAGTTGAGTAAATCGGCGCGCTGGGCGGCCTCGCGCTCGTTCTTTCTCAGGTTGGCGAGTTCCTGGCGCACATCTGATAGTTGACGATAGGTAGACCTGTACTGGTCGAGGATGTCCTGGAGGTCGGCGTAACGATCGAGCAGTCTCAAGTGCTGCCGCACACGTAAAAGGGACAGATGTTCCGACTGCCCGTGGATGTCAACGAGATGTTCGCCGATTTCACGCAACATGCCAACGTTTGCCATGCGGCCGTTGATGCGCACGACATTCCCGCGATCACGGCGGATTTCCCGTCCCAGGGTGACGAAGTCCGGGTCATCTAGCATGGCTTCTCGCTCCAGCACGGCGTGGATGGCCTGACGGGCAGGCGTGGGGATATGGAAAGTGGCCTCGACCAGCGCGCTATCCGCGCCGCTGCGAATGGATGTGCTATCGGCGCGGCTGCCAAGCAGTGTGTTCAAGGCGTCCATGATGATGGATTTACCGGCGCCGGTTTCTCCAGTGAAGGTGATCAAGCCAGGCTCGAAGCGCAATCGAAGCCTGTCTATGATGGCGAAATTTTCGATATGTAGTTCGGTTAACATATGTGCAATCGGTCAGCGGTTGAAAGTCATCCGGCTAATCCGGTAGTAGACGCTCGAGGCGATGATGATAGCATAAGCTCCGTCCCAAAGCGTTGATAATAATAGGCTAAT
Source organism: Chloroflexota bacterium (assembly GCA_016865865.1). GTDB lineage: Bacteria > Chloroflexota > Anaerolineae > Anaerolineales > UBA11858 > NIOZ-UU35. Next base: position 7,225 of record VGOC01000055.1, on the reverse strand, counting down.
GCTGAATTCGATTTGGGGTAGATAAAACAGGAAAGATATGATATTCCCTGCCGCCGCGGGGAGCGCGCCGATCAATGCGCCTGCTGTAATGGTGATATAGAGCGGCTTGGAACGACGGCGGCGCGTGATGAAGCGGGATGCTTCGGCGATGATCACCCCTGCTATCGGGGCAAGGAAAAACACGAAGAAACCCAGTTTCGGGGCAATCAAGCTCCCCAGGAAAGATAATATCCCGGCGGCGATGAATCCAAGAGGATAATCGTACCATCGCGCGGTCTCGAATACCTTTTGCTGATTGCGTACGCAATCCATACAGCGGTATCCTGTGGGAGTGTGAACTGCGCATTTGCTGCAGATTAGCTTCTCACAGCGATTGCAGCGCAGGCTGGTCTCTTTATCGGGGTGATTGGCGCAATATGAAGTTGATGTTTCGGTCATGACAATTTTTTTTTACGGCAGGGTTATTGTACATATGAGGGGTGAGATTTCGATAGAAATATCCAGGGTCCTGGATGCGCACGAATTGGGCAGTATAGTCGCTGGCGCGTGCATCCACACGGTCGCCATCGGCGAGGTGAATAGGCGCCTGACCATCTATGCTGATCACGGCCTGGTGGTCGGTGTGCACGGTGATGGAAACCGAAGAGCCTTCTGCCAGCATAATGGCGCGGTCTATAGACAGGTGTGGGGCGACTGGCACCAAAAGGATGTTGCGAAGCTCAGGCGGCAGGATCGGCCCACCAGCGGCCAGCGCGTAGGCCGTCGAGCCTGTCGCTGTGGCAGCAATCAGGCCGTCAGCTACATACGTGGTCAAGAAGCGGCCATCCACACTGGCATCCAGATAGACAGGCCGTACGATCTCTCCCCGGCCAACAACTACCTCGTTGAGAACTTCCCATTCTCCTTTCTTTTTATCGCCCCGCCATTGTTCGGCGCATAATAACATGCGGTTTTCGAGCCAGAAATCCCTTGCCAGCAGTTTTTCTATGGCGGTTTTCCATTCGTTGTGCTTGAACTCCATCAGGAAACCGAACTTGCCCATGTTGACGCCGAAAATCGGCGTATGATGAGGGGCGCAGAGATGACCTGCGCGCAGCATGGTGCCGTCGCCGCCCAGGGCAATCATCAGATCAACTTCTCCCGCGCTGACTCGCTCGATTAAATCCGCATCGTACAGAAAACCATAGAAAGCCTGCAACCCGCGCTCGTTCAGGAAATCGGCGATCTGGCTGGCCTCCTCGAATGCCAGGGGAACCTCTGGATGGGCGGCGATGGCAATAGTCTGAAAAGGTGAAGTCGTTGACGTCATGATGGTGAAATTATACCCGATTGCCTACTGCCCACTGTTTACTGAATCCTCTGATCGCAGGTAGACCGATACCCGCACTGATCGCACCGGCGCGCCGACTCGTGAGAGCGATTGATTTTTCGCAGATGTCCTTTGGCGCGCATTTCGACGACCAGCTCGATGAGTCTGGCTTCGAGTTCTGGCGTGTTATCAATTCGATAGGTTCGATTGGGATATTTCAGAATCCCGTATGAGGGTCGCATGCCATAGCTTTTCCCGACGAGATAACAATAGGCTGCCAGTTGGAAGATGTGGGAGTCGTAAGGCGCTTCGGCCACCCGTGATGTTTTTACCTCGACGGGGATCACCATGTCCCCGTGTTTGACAAGATAATCGGGGCGGCCGGATAAATCCAACCTGGCATCGTAGAGCGGCTCTTCGACAGGCCCCCATTGGCGCGTATCCGCGTAAATGACCTCCCCTCCCGGCAGGCCGGTCGCCTTACGTTGTCTGCCAGCCCACCAGAGCAAGGTCAACCCAAGGAAGAGAAAGGTGATCGCGAGCTGCGCCATGGAGATCAAATCGCCTGCATGGTCAGATATACCGCCAGCAAGATCAGCCCGGCCAACAGCAGGAAATACGCCAGTCCTCTCGCTACGCCGCTGGCCAATACGGCGCGCCCATGTTGTTGGTGCAATTCTCGCCCGCCCGCCAGCTCTTGAGAATTCTCGGATTCGACCCCTTGTTGCCGGTACCACCAGGCGCGTTGACAGAACAAATAGGAACTGATGTCGGAAGCGAGAATTTTGCGCATTGGCAGTGAATCCTCTAGAAAAACTTCGAGAGGAGGTTCTGGGACGGCATAGGGTCAATCTTCGATGGTTTTGGAGAGCTGCTCCTCGAAAGCCTGCAAACGTTTCTCCAATCGTTGCTGGCGCAGGCTCATGGTCACATCGGCGCGCGTGCGTTCCGTGACGCTGCGGACGATGTCTGTGAGCCGGCGCAGCCCTCCCGTGATTGCGTCCGAGTAATCCATGGTCACCAAAGCATCGTAGATATCGTCCATCGATTCCAGCAGGCGGTCAGCCTCGGTCGAGTCGCCGTGGCGTAGGACATCCATGCACCTTCTTCGGAGTTCACCCACGGCTTCTGCCAATCCCTTCAGGTAAGGCACGTAATCCAGGTTGAGATCCTCCGGGGAGGGGAAGGGGTCGCCGGTGACCAGGGCGACCGTGAGGTTGGCCTCGGCGTACTCCTTGAGCGCATCCTGCGTGTAGCCGGCGTAGAAGAAATCTGGATGGACGCCGGAGTTCTCGCTCAGGGCTTTGGCGAGCGCCTGAGCCTCTCGAAGCTGCTCCAGGGCCAAAGCTCGATCCTCACGATGAATTGCCCGAATGGCATTGGCGCAGTGACGCGTGAGCATACGGGCCTGGTTCAGCATTTCATCTCTCACTTTTGTGCGAATATCGAACGATTGGTGAATCTGCTCGATGATCTCGTCCAGGCGTTGCATAGCTTATTTCTGTGGAGGGCGGAATAGATGCTCTGCCAGAGAGCTTTCGCCCGGTATGTGAATCTCTCCGAATTTGTCCTCGTATTTCGATAGGTTTTCTCCCAGGGCATTGTAGAAGAGTTTCGCGCTCAAAGGACTCATCAGCACGCGTGTTTTGACGTTAGCCGGCCCCGGCGTTCCGCCTGGCACCAATAGCGCGAAATCCAGGATCATCTCGGAGGGGGAATGGGTGATGCGAGCCAGATTGACGTACACTGGAGAGAGGTCTTCGGGAATGTGGAGGGCGATTTGTTGTCTTTCGGGTTGCGAAGGGCGCGAAGTCATAAAGATGCTCCTATTCTTCGATAGCCTCTGAATGGCAGGACTGCCAATCCTCTGCGTGGCTGGCAGTCCTATCCATGTACTAGAAGGGGATATCGTCTTCGGTTTCTGGACTTGTCGGGAAGCTGGCTTGAGAGGCCTCATCTTCTCCGCGGGCGGAGAGGAATTTCACCGCCTGAGCAGTCACTTCGAAGGACGAGCCCCAGGTCCCATCCTGGCGTTGGTACACTCGAGGGCCTCCGGTCTGGATATCGGGTTTCAAACGCCCTTCCACAAGGACTTTTCTTCCCTTTTTCAAATACTGATTGCATGTTTCGGCCTGTTTTCCCCAGGCTGAGATGCGAAACCAGGTGGTTTCATCCACTTGTTGTCCATCATTCGAGGTGTATCGGTTGCTGGTGGCTACGGAAAAATTGGTCACGGCCTGACCGGTGGGCGTGTAGCGCATCTCGGGATCGTTGCCCAGGTAGCCCACAATGAGAATTTTTTGGTACATGTGAAAAGCTCCTTTCGTTATGGTGAGCGGCCTGTCGTGTAGTTTCCTGACGTCCACCGCCAGACGCAGCGCCTTCTTTCACTCACCGTGCTATTAGAACAATTGTACTCGAAACCTGTCGAATAGTAAATCGAATCAAGTATGAGTCCACTGCAAGAACTACGAGTAGAGGATTCGGAGCTGCATATATGGGGGTGCGTGCGCAGCACGCACCCCCATATATGCAGCCCCGCCCCTTCGTTCAGGAGTTTTTTTCAGTGAACTCCGGCCCACCTTTTGGCCTGATCGCACAATTCTTTGATGGGATGCAGCTCCCTGATGGGCAACGCAAAATTAGGCGTGATGGTGCGAGGGTACTGAAAAACGCGGCTCCCTGCAGGCAGACGTCTGGCGTTTCGACGGAATTCCCCGCGGGTCAAGTATCCGGTAAAGATGATCTCCATCCCATAAATCCAGATATTGCCCCAATCCAGGGAGTTGATGATGTGGGTATCCTCGAGCGTAGGGCTATGCACCCCAACAGGTCCATCCGGAATCTCAACCGTGTGCAAATAGTGCAGGGCGTAGAAATCTCCCCTGGCGGTGGTTCGTCGTCCAGGTTCCAGAACGATATGTTCCGAGAGCGTTCTGTGCTGCCGGTTTTGACCTCCAAGTTCGATTTCGATCTCCCGCGGCGTGTCGCTCTTCAAGGCCAGCGTTCCCAGGGATGCCCACTTGCGCGGCCGCGCCCATTCTTTGGGAAGGGGATAGATCAAATAGATGGGTAGCCCTGCCTGGAGGGCCTTTTCCAGGGTTTGCCGGTTGGGCGTCAGTAGAGCAGCGCAAAAGGCAAAGAGGTACAGGCCTTCATCGCCCAGGTTCGACGAAGCGATTTGATCTTCCGGCACCAGCGCCTGCGCATCCAGAAGGAGGCTGGGTTCTTTCCTGATCTGGCTGATCTGTTCTTTACGGATCAGCAGGAAGCTCTTGATATCACAGCGTCTGCCGCCGATGGCAATGTCATAACGGTCCGGATCGGTGAAAGGCGTCGCCCCCAGGTTGTGGTGGGGGATATTTTCGCCAGTGAGATAACGTCGAAAAGCCAGCTCCGCCGCGACCCCGGCCACGATCCTGCGCAGCCGGTTGAATGGAGAAGTCCCCATCCGGTTGTAGGTGTACGGCAGCGATTTGCAGGCGTAGGCGATACCCCCCTGGGTCATGTCGGGGGTGTAGGGAAGGGTGATGAAGTCGGAGGGGTTAATCATTGCGAAACTGCAAGCAATAATGATGAAAAGTATTACTTACCCAGGCGTTGCCCAGGCCGTAGGGGAACAGGCGGATGTTATCCTGACACCAGACCTTTTCATCTTTCATTGCGTATGTCTGACCCAGTTGCTTCGCCAGATCCCAGGCCAGGGGATAGATTTTCCCGCCCTTCTTCACATTTTTTACGATGATAGTCAGATAGGCCATCGGCTTCAGGTAAGGTTTCAGCCCGGTGTAGATTTGCGTCAGGCGCTCCAGGAACTCATCATAATCGGCGATGTTGCCGAGATCGTGGAGATCATCCGAGTAAACCACATCCAGGCTCTCGTCTTGGCGGCGTTGTTTTTGCGTCTCCGCCCCTTTGGCGTGCAGCATGTTCCAATAGGGGGGGGAGGTGATGATGTAATCCATGGGGGGGATGCGATGTTCGGAGACGATCTGTGCGACCGCGGCTGCGTCGCTGTGGATCACCTCTGCGGTCAGGTGGTCGGCGGACTCCCCCAGATTCTCCCGTTCCCGAAGGACAACCTCTCTGGCGATATCCGCGTAGGCGGAGTTCAGTTCGATCCCGTAGCTGTGCCGCCCCGCCCGCAGCGCGGCCACGATCGTGCTGCCCGTGCCGACCATGGGATCGAAGACGACCTGACCCCGTTTGGTGAAGAACTCGATGAATTCCTGCGCCAGCGTCTCCGGGTATTTGGCCGGGTGGCGCAGCACATCGTCCTGGCGCGGCGGCGGGTTATGCACGAACCAGGATTTTTGGAATTTGAGCCATTCTTTGGTGGTGAGGTCGTTCAGACAGTTGCGGAATATGCGTTTGCTCATGGGGGGTTGGGAAAACGTAAAACGAGAAATGTAAAATAGATCAGTGAAGTGAGTCAGGGCGCGATTTTGTATACGATCAGATCCGAAAAACTGACGGTGACGGCGTTGGCTCCTCCAGAACGCACGAAGACTCCCAATGCGCCGCTGGGCAGCGAACGGTCGCTGATGCTGAATTGATATTGATCGTTGACGAAGAAGCGCATGTCCCTGCCCACCGCCCATACCCCCAGGCGAGAAACGCTTGGGGCAGCCGAAGGCACAGATGTAGTTGCCATCCAGGGTTGAGGGGAGGAGGCGGCGCCGTCAACCAGGCGATCCAACCTCACCTGGCCGTTGCAGGAGAGCGAGAACCGATAGAAATTCCCTGGCGATTGATAGCGGATCAACATGCCGTACTCATCGAAGCCGCTGCACAGGCTGGGACTGGCGGTGATCTCAGCGTAGAAATTCGTGAATAGAGCGCCCTCTCTGACGCTGTACAGGTAGCCTCTGGCTCGCGAGAGTGCGGCGGTCAATTCATGGTTCGCGACCGAGATGCTGCCTGTTTCTGTCTCAGTCAGCGTCCAATCGGTCGGCAGATCGAAGTCGTCGCTGAAAAGCAGGCCGCCTACCCCCGGGCGTAATTCCGGCGTCGGGGAGGGTACCACCATTGGGGCCGTGGTGGGCGTCTCCGTTGGGGGAAACCAAATCACCGTCGGGGTGGGGGTCTCCGTGGCGGTCGGCGTCGCCGAGGCAAAGGGCGTCAGCGCGGATATGGGGAAGCAGCCGCTGAGCAGGGGGATGATGAGCAGGAGATAGAGGCGTCTCATGGGTTGGCGTAGTAAAAACGTAAAATGCAAAACGTGCTAATTAATGTACCACAAGTTTTATTACTTGACCTCGTTCAGGTCCGACTGAAATACACCGGACAGGCGCCTCGGCGATCTCCTCGATGCGTTGGATGTAAGCCTGGGCTGCTTGGGGCAGCTCTTCCCATCTGCGTCTGTCCATAATGTTATCTTCCCAGCCGGGCAGGTTTTCGTATTGGGGCTTGTATGCAAGGTTGGTTGGCCCCAGGGGGAGATCGCAATGAGTTATCCCATCCGCCTGATACCCGACGCAGATATGCAGAGTATCCAGGCCGGAGAGCACGTCTAACTTCGTGATGGTTAATTCAGTGAGGCCATTGATTTGCACGGCGTAGCGCAGCAGCACGCCATCCAGCCAGCCCACCCGGCGCGGCCGGCCCGTGGTGACGCCGAACTCGTCCCAGGGTTTCTCTCCTGTGCCGCGCAAGTGTCCTGCGATCGCGCCGAATGCTTCCGTCGGGAACGGCCCTTCGCCCACTCGGGTCTGGAAGGCTTTGGTCACGCCGATCACGCGCCCCACGTGACTTGCGCTCAGTCCCAGCCCCACCAGAGCGCCGGCGGCCGTCGGGTTCGAGCTAGTCACAAAGGGATAGGTGCCATGGTCGAGATCTAGCAGTGTGCCCTGAGCGCCCTCGGCCAGTACAGCGGCCTCATTCCTCAGGGCCTCATTCAACAGATACGAGACATTC
>VGOC01000054.1 GCA_016865865.1 Chloroflexota bacterium | reverse complement strand
CGCTTGCCTCGCACCCCCCTCGGTCCCCCGCTACGGGGGGAGGCTGTTCCCTGCCTCCTCTCTCCGTTTCCATGGGGGATGCTCCCTCCCCGACATCGGGGAGGGTTGGGGAGGGGTCTGAGCAATGACCATCTCGAAAGGAGAAACGGCCATGGATCTTGGACTTACCGGTAAAGTTGCATTGGTCACCGCGGCATCGAAAGGGCTGGGCAAGGCCGCTGCGCTGGCTTTTGCGCGTGAAGGCGCGCACGTCGTGATGAGCGCCCGCAGCAGAACGCTCGACTCCGCCGCGGCGGATATCCGCGCCGAAACCGGCGCGCAGGTGCTGGCCGTCAGAGGCGATATCACTTTGCAGGCTGACATCGCTGCTCTCGTAACAACCACCCTCGACAAGTTCGGCCATATAGATATTCTATTCATCAACGCTGGAGGCCCGCCTCCTGGCGATTTCCTCTCCCTGACTCCTGAGGATTGGGAGAAGGCCTGCAACTTGACCTTGATGAGCGCCGTGCGTCTCTGCTACGCTGTCGTGCCCCACATGCTGGAGCGCGGCCAGGGCAGCATCGTCGCCACGCAGTCGGTCTCGGTGAAGCAGCCGATAGATAACCTGATCCTCTCCAACTCGCTGCGCATGGCCGTGATCGGCCTGTTCAAATCGCTGGCCAACGAGCTGGGACCGAAGGGGATCCGAGTCAATTCGATCAACCCGGCCTGGACATGGACGGAGCGCGTCGAGCAGTTGATGGCCGACCGCGCCAATCGCAGCGGTCTCTCCATCGAGGAAGAATGCGCCAAAATCACCGCCGCCATCCCGCTGAAACGCATGGGGACAGCCGAAGAGTTCGGGCAGGCGGTCGCCTGGCTCGCCTCCCCGGCAGCCTCCTTCATCCATGGCCAGGCATTGATGTTCGACGGAGGTATGGCGAAAGCAGCTCTATGAAAATCGCAATATTCGGCTCTGGCGGCGTCGGCGGCTACTTCGGCGGCTTGCTGGCTCACGCCGGCCACGATGTCACCTTCATCGCCCGCGGAGACCACTTGAAGGCCATCCAGGAAAACGGCTTACAGGTGTTCAGCATCAACGGCGACTTCCGCATCCATCCTGCCCAGGCGACCGACGATCCCCACCAGATTGGCGGCGTGGATTACGTCATCGTGGCCGTCAAGCACTACCACCTGGCTGAAATCGCCCCCCAGATCAGGCCCTTGCTCGGCATGAACACAACTGTCGTACCGCTGCTGAATGGGGTTGACGCTCACGAAATCTTGATCCAGGCGCTTGGGCGAGAGCCGGTCGTTGGGGGCCTGTGCAGCCTGATGGCGATGATCGAATCTCCCGGAGTCATCCGCCAGCCTAGCAAACTCCAGCGAGTGGTGGTGGGCGAGCTGGATCGCAGGAAATCCGAGCGGGTCGAAAAGATCGTCCAGGCCTGGAACGAAGCAGGCGTCGAGGCCATCCACGCTGATGATATTCTAGTCGCCTTGTGGGCTAAGTTACTCTTCATCGCCTCCTTCGGAGGAGTCGCCTCGCTTGCCCGCGCTAATATCGGCGAGATCATGACCTGTCAGCCAGCCAGAGAACTCTACATCGAGGCCATGCGCGAAATCCAGGCGCTGGCTCACGCACAGGCCATCGAGTTGGACGCCGACATCATCGAAAAGACGATCGCCTTTTCCGAAAACTTCGAACCGACCACGACCTCCTCCATGCAGCGGGATGTCGCCGCCGGCAATCAGTTCGAGTTAGAAGCCTTCAGCGGCAAGATCGTCCGGCTCGGAAAAGAACTCGGCGTCCACACCCCCACCCATCAAGCCATCTACGCCCTGTTACTGCCAGCGATGAATCGGGCGCGGCATTAGCATTTTCGACTTCCGTAACAAAACGAAAGGGCAGCCCGGCAAGCTGCCCGTTTTGTTATTGGTGGTAAAATCTGCCCCGTGTCGAGAAAAATCATCAGGTTCGCGCTCATGCTCATTTTTGTCATCGTCACTCTTGGATTGACCACATTATTGGTCCCTCGATTGATCACCCAACTTCACGCCTGGACTCGAACGAAAACGGCGGCGGACGTGTTGCCTCGAGGCGTGGCCATCGTTTTTGGGGCTGGCCTGTGGCGTGATGGTAGTCCTTCACCCGTGCTGCGCGACCGCGTCCTCACCGCGGCTGAGTTGTACTTCGCCGGCAAAGTAGAAAAATTGCTCATGAGCGGCGACAACCGTTTCGCCGATTACAACGAACCAGCCGCCATGCAGGCTTACGCTGTGGAGCTGGGCGTCCCCGCGGAAGACATCGTCCTGGATTACGCCGGGCGGCGCACCTACGATACCTGCTACCGGGCGCGCCAGATCTTCGCCGTGGAATCGGCCATCCTGGTCACGCAGAGTTTCCACCTGCCGCGAGCCTTGTACACCTGCAATCAATTAGGCGTCGCAGCCGTAGGCGTCCCCGCCGACCAACGCATTTATCGCTGGGGTTCATTGGCCTTCTGGCATACCCGCGAGACCATCGCCACCCTGGTAGCCATGCTGGAAGTGCATATCATGCGCCCCATCCCAGTGCTTGGAGAACCGGAACCGATTCTCACCGAATCCTCGAAGAATATCACCGCTGAGACGCAGAGCATGCAGAGAAATTATTCATACTTGAGAAACCTGTGAGGTCTCAGGCTCCATACTTGGTTAATCGTCCGGCGTGGGCTAACGCCAGGGACATGGTATCCATAGCCGGGAACGCGCCCAGGCCGCCGTGGGCGCAGGCGCGCTCGCCGAATTGGGTCTGGCTGTCTGGCAGGTGGCTGGCGGGCGCCCAGAGCAGGAAGGGCACCGGATGCCAGGAGTGGGATTTCAACAAGGCCGGCGTGGAGTGGTCGCCGGTGACGATGAGCACAGCAGGGTTCAGTTCCAGCAGCGCGGGCAGGGCGGCGTCCACGCTTTCGATGACCCTGGCTTTGCCCTCGAAATTCCCATCCTCGCCCATGCTGTCGGTCTTCTTGATGTGGATGAAGAAGAAGTCGTAGTCGTCCCAGGCTTTCGCGACGGCGGCGAATTCATCGGCGGGGTATTCGCCCTCGAAAGGGACGACATCCATGCCCACTAACTTCGAGACGCCGCGATACATGGGGTAGACGGCCACACAGGCGGCTTTCAGGCCGAAGGTCTCGGCGTAATTGGGCAAGCCGGGGTCGGTGGCGAAGCCGCGCAGCGTAACGCCGTTGGCTTTCGACTGACTGGTCAGGGCCTCTCGAGCCTCGGAAACCCACTGGTTGAACAATTCGGCGGCGCGTTCAGCGGAAGGCTGCTGGGCCTGGATGAGCAGAGGCGCCGCGCCGGTCCGCTGCGGATCGGTGTCGTTGAGGTGAGGGTGCAGGCCTTCGCCGCGCATGATCACCGCGAAACGATGCTCTTTGACCTGGCGGACGATGAGTTCGACGGAGGGGATCTGTATCCTCTGCAAACGCTCGATGGCCGGCATGGCCTCCACGCTGGAGATGCGCCCGGCGCGGCGGTCGCTGATCAGACCATTTTCGTCGAGCGTGCAGAAATTGCCTCGGGCGGCGATATCGCCCAGGTGGACATCCAGCCCGACGCCGCAGGCTTCCAGCACCCCGCGGCCGACCTCGTATTCGAGCGGGTCGTACCCGAAAAGGGCCAGGTGTGCCGGACCAGACCCGGGGGTGATCCCCGCTCGAATGGGGATGGTTTGGCCGAGACAACCCTCGGAGGCAAGCCGATCCATATAGGGGGTCGCGGCAGCCTCGAGCTCGGTCGGGCCGCCCGCCTCGATCGGCAGTCCCCCTAATCCATCGAGGACGAGAAGCACGATCTTGCTATCGGAGGGTTGGAGTAATTTGGGAAGGTAATCGTAGGGCATTTACCGTATAGCCTGCTCGGTCTCCTTGTCGAAGATGTGCATGTTGCCCATGTTGAAGGTGACCTGCACTTTTTGACCCATCTTGTAATTCGTGCGTGGGTCTATCCGGCCAACGTAATCGTGAGTTCCGCTCTTGAAGAAGACGAAGATCTCGTTGCCCATCAACTCGGTGACCTCGACGTTCCCTTCGATCCGTTCGCCGATGATGTTGGGGGCCTCGAAGTTGGGGTCGTAGATATCCTCGGGTCGCAGACCGAAGACGACCGCCTTGCCCGCGTGGGGCATATAGGTCTCTTTGCGGTCATCGGGGATCTTCACGGCGAAGGCGCCGGATTCGACGAAGAGATTCGCGCCGTCTTTCTTCAGCCGGGCGTCGAAGAAGTTCATCGCCGGGGAGCCAATGAAGCCGGCCACGAACAGGTTGTCCGGGTAGTCGTACAGGTTCTGGGGGGTGTCCAGTTGTTGGAGCAGGCCCTGGTTCATCACGGCGATTCGTGTAGCCATGGTCATGGCCTCTACCTGGTCGTGGGTCACATAGATGAAGGTGGTCTCCAGACGCTGGTGCAGTTTGGTGATTTCGGTGCGGGTTTGCACGCGCAACTTGGCGTCCAGGTTGGAGAGCGGCTCGTCGAGGAGGAAGACTTTCGGCTCGCGTACGATGGCGCGCCCCACAGCCACACGTTGGCGCTGTCCTCCAGAGAGCTGGCGGGGCTTGCGGTTGAGCAGTTCCTCGATTCCCAGGATGGCAGCGGCCTCATCGACGCGCCGCTTGATCTCGTCCTTGGAATATTTGCGCAGCTTCAGCCCGAAAGCCATATTGTCATAAACGGACATGTGGGGGTAGAGGGCGTAGGATTGGAATACCATGGCGATATCCCGATCCTTGGGGGCTACATCGTTGACCACCTGGTCGCCGATGAGGATGCGCCCTTCAGTGATATCCTCCAGCCCGGCCAGGCACCGCAGCGCGGTGGATTTGCCGCAGCCCGAGGGGCCGACCAACACGAGGAATTCCTTATCCTCGATCGTGATGACGAGGTCATTGACGGCCACGACATCGCCAAAACGTTTGTATACGTGATCGTAGGTTACGCTAGCCATTATGTCTTACACTCCTTTCGTCGCATGTATAGTGACGAAATTATAATGGATTATTGGCGATTGGCAATTGTCAATTGACAATTGATGTTAGAATTCCACTATGTCCCAAGACGACACCACCCCCATCCGCCGTCAATACCTGGAGATCAAACGCCAATACCCTGACGCCATCGTCTTCTTCCGCCTGGGGGATTTCTACGAGACCTTCGATGAAGACGCCCATGTCGTTTCCAAAGAGCTAGACATTGTCCTGACCTCTCGCAATGTCGCTAAAGGCACGCGCGTGCCTATGGCCGGGATTCCCCATCACGCCGCTGAGAATTATCTGGGACGCTTGATCCATAAAGGCTATCACGTCGCGATATGCGAGCAGGTGGGGGATCATCCGGTGGACGGCCTGATGCCCCGTGATGTCGTGCGGGTGGTCACGCCTGGCACGGTGGTCGAGCCGGGGCTGCTGCCCGGGGACGCCAACAATTACCTGGCCTGCCTCGTCCTGGACGAGAAGCGCGCCGGGGTAGCTTTTGCCGATATCACCACCGGCGAGTTCGCCGCCACCGAGTTGAGCGGCGCGCAGGTGGATATTCATGAGATCGTGCGGGCGGAGTTGATCCGCCTCTCCCCAGTGGAAATCTTGTGTCCGGACTCGCTCTCTTTTTCAAACGGGCTGCCCGGCCATCTCACCCCCTGGCCCTCCTGGCGTTTCGAGCGTTCGCGCTGCGAGCAGGCTCTGCTGACGCAATTCGAAGTCGCCTCGTTGGATGGCTTCGGGGTGCGCGGCCTGCCCCTGGCGATACGCGCCGCCGGCGCGGTGGTGCAGTACCTCGAGGCCACTCAGCCGGCGGCCCTCAAACTGATCACCGGTCTGAGCGCCTATCACCTGTCCGAGTTCATGACCCTCGACGCCCCCACGCGCCGCAACCTGGAGCTTACCGAGACCATCCGCGGCGGGCTTGTAGAAGGCTCCTTGCTGGGCGTGCTGGATCGCACGGTCACGCCCATGGGCAAACGCATGCTGCGCCAATGGGTCAGCAAACCCCTGCTGGATGTGGCTCGAATCAGGCAGCGTCAAGTGGGGGTGGAATATTTCTATGAGGATGGACTCTCACGAGCGGAGTTACGCGCCGCCTTCAAGCCGCTCGCCGATTTGGAGCGGTTGACCAACCGGGTGGTGGGGGGGACAGCCCAACCCAGGGATTTGCTTGCCCTTCGAGAAACCCTGCGATTGCTGCCCGGGCTGCGAAGCCTCTTCCCTCTCGATGAATCCCCCCTCGAAAATATCCTGAAAGATTTTCACCTCAGCGCCCAGGAGCTAGACCTGCTCGAAAACGCCCTGGCCGAAGAACCCCCGTCTACCCTGGCCGCCGCTGGCGTCATCAAGGAAGGTTTCGCCAGGGAATTAGATGACATCCTGGAAGCTTCCCGCCACGCCCGTGAGTGGATCAAAAACCTGGAGCCGCAGGAACGAAAGCGCACAGGTATTTCCTCCCTGAAAGTCGGCTATAACAAGGTCTTCGGCTATTACATCGAAGTCACCAAGGCCAACTCCAGGATTGTGCCAGAGAATTACATCCGCAAGCAGACGCTGGTCAACGCCGAGCGCTACATCACCCCCGAACTGAAAGAATACGAAAGCCTGGTGCTCAACGCCGAAGATCAGATCAAGGAGGTCGAGCGGCGTTTGTTCTTCGAGATTTGCGCGCGTTTGGCCGCGGCCGGGCATCGTCTGCTGTCTACGGCGCGGGCTATCGCCCGCCTGGATGTGCTCGCCACCCTGGCCGAAGCAGCCGCCCTGAATGGCTATGTTCGCCCGGAAGTAGTCGCCGAAGATGTGTTCGATATCCGGGGCGCACGCCATCCGGTTGTCGAGCAGTTAATGGTATCTGGGAAACGTTTTGTGCCCAACGACATCATTTATGAAGAAGGCGAGCGGGTGCGCATCGTCACCGGCCCGAACATGAGCGGGAAGTCCACGTTCTTGAGGCAGGCCGCGTTGATCGCGCTGATGGCGCAGATGGGCAGTTTCGTCCCGGCGGACTCGGCCTGCATCGGGTTGGTGGATCGCATCTTCACCCGCATCGGCGCGCAGGACGAGATCCACGCCGGGCAATCCACCTTCATGGTCGAGATGGTCGAGACCGCCAACATCCTGAACCACGCCACCGGGCGCAGCTTGCTGATCCTGGACGAGATCGGCCGCGGCACCAGCACCTACGACGGCGTTTCCATCGCATGGGCCATCGTCGAATATTTGCACAACCATCCCAAACTGCGTTCGAAGACCCTCTTCGCCACTCACTATCACGAATTGACACAACTGGCCGATCTGCTGCCCGGGGTGCGCAATTACAATGTCGCCGTCAGCGAGGCCGATGGCGAAGTGGTGTTCTTGTACAAGATCGTGCCCGGCGGCGCAGACCGCTCTTACGGCATCCACGTAGCGCAATTGGCCGGTCTGCCGCGCCCGGTCATCCAGCGCGCCGATGAAATCCTGCGCCAGTTAGAGGCCACCTCGGGCAAGACCATCGAAATAGATCCCGATGTGCCACGACAATTGAATCTATTTCCTGAGACCAACCCCCTGCTCGAAGAATTGGAAGCGATGGATTTGAGCGCCCTCTCCCCCATCGAAGCCCTGAACCGCCTCTACGAGTGGCAGAAGAAGTTTTTGAAGGAAGATGAGTGAGTTGATTATGAATTGATGCTCTTTTGCATGATCAGCGCGAAATCCAGGTATCCCAATGATCGGTAGAGGTCTTGGGATATTTTGTTTTTCAAGCCGGCCTGCAGGGATAGATTGGATGCGCCTTTTTCTCGGGCCAGACCTTCGGCTTTTTCCAGCAGCGCGCCTTTGATGAGCGCGGTTTCATGCTCGCTGTTTTGGCTTTCTACTTCGACGTAGAGCTCGGCAATTTCAGCATGAGGGGCATCGCTCGAGAGCGCAGGAATCAATCTCAACGATGCAAAACCCACTGGTTTTTCGTCAACGAAGGCCAGGAGAGCGGTTTCCAATTGCTGCGTCGCCGCAATACGCGCCTCGACCTGTTTGGCTGGAATGGTCTTGTTCTCGAAAAAGGAATAGAAACGAGCCAGAATAACCGCATCTTCTGTTGTCGCATTGCGGATGAAGAGGGCTTTTGGATTTCCGTTCGTGTTCATTGACAAATATCCGTTACCGTGTATGGTTACATTTTATGCGGTAACGAAATAATTGTCAATAGTCAATCCTGGTTCTCTTCTCCATAGTGGAACCCTGCGTCTTCGGCGACCATCGTCAGCAGTTTCGACATGGCGCGCCTGGGTTCGTACGTCCCTCTTTCCCATTCGCTGACGGTTTGCTGGCGCACGCCCAACTCTGCGGCGAATTCGGATTGCATCATGTTCATGTGGGCGCGCAGTCCTTTGATCATGTCGCCTGTCCACAAGACAATATCGCCGACACGGCGGACTCCGTAGCGTCGGATCGGTTTGCGGAAGGTGACCTGTTTCCTTTCGAGATCCAGCCCCACAGCGTGGTAGCCGGCCTCCATCCATGCCATGGCCTGGATGGAGCCGCCGCCCCGGTTGCTCCACCAGCCGCGCGTCTCGCGCGCCGAGGGGGGTAAGGGCGCTTCGAGGATCGCCTCTATCTCGGCAAAGCTCAGCGTCAGCTCGTCTTCCTCCCGGCTTTGTAAACTCTCGAACAGGCGGCAATACTTGGATCCTGTCTTCATGAAAAGGGATTATAACATGGGTTGGTCTTCCCTCTAGAGCTAAAGTCCCTCTTGCTATCGTGCGCCATCTTGGTTTATAGTTAATCTGTTAGCAATTACACAGAGTCCACTGCAAAAACTACAAGTAGAGGATTCGGGGGGCACATATGGGGGTGCGTGCGCAGCAGGCATCCCCATATGTGCCGCCCCCCCCTCGTTCGTGAGTCTTTTCAGTGAACTCTACACAGTAACCAAGAAAATTCGTCACGAAGGCGCGAAGGGCGCGAAGTTTTCAAGGAGGTAGCTTCATGAGAAACACACTATCCAATATCACGATCGCCGTTATCACCATCCTGGCGCTGGCAAGTCTGGCTTTTCAGATGGATTTTGGGGAATCCGCCCAGGGAAATATTAACGATGAGTTGTCTGCCTCTCCGCAGGTTCAGCCTTCCGGAGCAGAGATTCTTCGCGCTCATCCTGAAGTCGAGCTTGGCGATGAATACCGCAGTGAGCAGGGTGGCTTTTCGTTCAATGTCATACCCGGGTACGCTTTCCAGGAGGACTCCGGGTTCGCCAGCATGAACTTGCCCGATAATGACGAGATAGGCGTTTTGCTCTTCGGCGGTGTTGCCGAGGAAAGAATCACCCTCGATAGCCTGTATGATCAAATCACAACTGATATCTTCGGGGGCGAAGAAGATGTGAAGGTTGGTAATAAACAATCTATCAGGGTGGCTGGGTTGCCTGGTTACTATGCAGATATCAGCGGGACGGAGAATGGGACGCCGATGGCCGGGCGAATCGTGGTCGTGGCTGTCTCTCCTGAGCAACAATTCGTCATGATGGGTTTCGGGACGAAAGATCGCTGGGATGCGGAAGTCGAGGCCTATTTCGAGGCTGTCCTGGCTACGGTGAAGTTTTTCGAACCCACGGAAGGCGAAGCTGGTTTCGAGGAACCCGCGGTCGAAGAGGTCCGCCAATGGGCCAGTTCCGCTGCCGCCAGCTCCGAATACAGCAACCCCAGCTGGGCAGCTATGCAGGCAACCGGCGAGCCTGATACACTGATTGATTATTGCGGCACCATGGATACCGCCTGGGCTTCCTACGAAGGCTATTCCGTGGAGTGGCTCGAATTGACATACGATCAGGCGGTCATTCCTACCGAGATCAATATCATCCAGACTTCCGCGCCCAACCAGGTCGCCCAGGTAGAAGTGGTCGGCCTGGATGGCTCTTACCGAACGGTTTACATCGGCCAACCTGAGAAAATTACCGAGGGCTGCCCTTATACTCTGACGGTATCCCCAGACATTGATTACGAGGTCAATGGGGTCAGGATCGTCATAGATCAGACCGAACTGGATTATCCCTGGAATGAAATTGACGCCGTGGAGTTGGTGGGATATAGCAGTTCGAGTGTGCTACCTGAGGTTTCCACCGAGGGCGTGAATTGGCGCATCGGCGGCGAGCAAGGCTTCGAGGAGGGTCAATTCGGGAGCATGGAAGGAATTGACGTCACCACCGACGGTCTGGTATACGTTACGGATAGCTCGGTGGGGGTGCGGATGTTGAACGCCTGGGATGGCGCTGAATTGATGACATTCGGCGAAGATGTGTTGTGGAATCCCTCGGATTTGAAGGTCGCCCCGGACGGGAATGTCTATGTAAGCGATTGGGGCGAGAACATGATCTTCGCGTTTTCCCCCATGGGAGAGCTGCTCGCGCAATTTGGCAGCGAGGGCAATGGATCGGGTGAATTTGGCACCTTCAGCCCGGATTCTATCGCTATCAGCTTGGAAGGCGAAGTGTACGCCCTCGACGAAAACGAGACCGATACCGGCGAAGCGTTCACCCGCATCCAGGTATTCGATGCCGATGGCAAGTATCTGCGTGAGTTTCCTATCGGCGAGGATCCGGAAATCGAGGGCATGGATTTCGGCCCGGATGGCAATCTCTATGCGGTGGATTGGTTCGGCGACGTTATCCTGAAATACTCACCCGATGGCGAATTGTTGGCCGAGATCGGCGCAGAGGCGTTATATTTCTCCAGCCCCCAGGCGCTGGCGATAGACGATGCCGGATTTTTCTATGTGGCGGTGTGGTCGCCGGATGGCGTGATGAAGTTAGACCCTTCTGGTAATCTGACTACCCAATATGGCGTCGAAGCCAGTGATGGCGAGACGGCCTGGCCTGAAGGCGCATTCTATTCGATAGCCAGGATTGCCGTGATGGCGAATGGCTCGCTCGTCTTCGTCAGCGATTGGTCTGGTTCTTACTCATATGTGACTGCTTTCGAGCTCGAGTAAACCAGGTACGAGATATCTGACTTCCGAATCGTTGCATAGCGCGACATCCAACCGCTACTAATAAGATTCACTCCGAATAAACGAAGCACACGAAGGATTGCTTCATGTCCGCGAAGACTTGTGCGCTCTTCGTGGCTTCGCGGTTTCGAATGATTTGTGCGGAGCTACCTAATAAAACTCCGCGTGCTCCGCGTCTCTGTGGTGAAAACTGATCGGTATCGCCGCAGGCGTGCAGAGCAAGGCGAAGCTCCGTCAGACAGTCACCTCCAAAGAAGGATGAAAAGGACGGTGAAAAGCGTGCTGACCGCCAGTTGGCGCAGGCCGATGCGCGTTGGTTTGACGCCGACTGCGGGATGGGTGACGCCCCAGATCGTCTCCACCCATTGCAGCGCGTAGGGGATGAAGATCCAGCGCGGGATAAGTCCGCCCATTCCCAGGCCAATGGAGAACAGAAGATCGAAGGAGGTGTACAACAAGGCGCGGCGGCCTATTCTCCACTGCGCGGGGCGGGGTGGGACCTCGGGGAGGTCGCGCTGCCCGAGCCGCAGGTAGGCATGGACGATGGAGGCCGCCGATTGCAGCCAGACCAGCAGCCACAATATCCAGCCGAGCGGGTCGTATTTGCCCAGGCCAACCCAATAGGCGGCAGGCGCGGCCAGCGCCAGCGCGCCAGTAGCGACGATCTCGGCGCCGGCCTGCCTGCGTTCGGCCCTCCGGCTGACCAGGTATAGATGCCAGATGAAAACGGCGATGCCTGGAATGGTCAGAAAAAGCACCTCTACGTAACCGAGCACGATCAGACCCCCCAGGACGATGAGCAGGATCAGACCATAGAGGGCTGTCCAGAAGTAAGCCCCCGGGAGATCGTGGCGTGGGCGGCGGCCGCTGTATGCCTTGACGGTGATGGTCATCGGCTGGCGCAAAAAGAAAGCGGCCAGCGCCGCGATGACCAGGGCGGCTGAGGCCAGTGTGAAACGCCCCCCGGCGAAGAGACCGATGAGCAGCGGGCTGAGGATGAACACCCACGCCCCGTGCTCCTGCGGCAGGGCAATGTGACGGTGAAAGAGACTTGGGGACATGAGGGGGATTATATCAGCAGGGAGATGATGGCGGGGGTGTGACGGTTGGCAAAGCCGCCAGAAATGGCAGGATGGCGAGAAGCAGGCGCGCCTCTTCCCCCTTCTCACCAACAGCGAGAAGGGTGACGGTGAGGGCAGTGCTGATGAGCAGCACATTTTGCGGACTGGCGAAGTGTCCAATGCGGGGGTTTCCGAAGAAATAAACCGCGAAGCGGATCAGTTGCACGAGAAGCAATAGACAGGCTATTCGAAACACAAATCGGTAGATGTCGGGGAAGAAACCCTGGTTTTCTGGCTCCTCGAAGAAGGAGGTCCTGGGGAGTAAAAGCGTGATCATTCGATCCTTGATATACGTGACGCCTTCGAGAGGATTTTCGAGGAGATATTCGAACACAGCGCGCTGAATCAGTTTGCTGTTCACGAAATGTTCCTGCGAATGGATGCGAGAGCGGTTGTCCTCTGTCTGGGGTTCGGCGATCAGTTCGGGCGCCTCGATGATCTCTTCCCAGGCGCGGTAGAGATTGAACCCCGAGTGGTTCGACCAGAAGAGTTGACCATCATTGAAGAGCAGTAATTTTATATGCCAGCCGCCAGAGAGGATCAGAATGGGCGCGAGAAAAGATACCAGCGCTTTCCTGGGGAGTCTGCCGAAGGAAAGAACACCAAAGAGTAAGAATAAAGGCATCAAGATCAAAACGAAGGGGCGCGAGAGTTCCGCCAGGGAGAGAAAGAGGCCGGCCAGGAAAGCCCACAACATAGCGAGATAGCTGAACCGGTGTTTGCTTTGGGTGAGTTGAACGAAGAACACGAAAAGCAGCAGATAGCAGGGGTAGTAGACGTCGTAGATCTCCGGGTTTTGTGCGCTGATCGAGATCGTCGCAGACATGAACACCAGCGCGATTGCAGAGGAGAGGATTCCCCAGAAGATGTTTCGGGCGAATCGGAACGCCGCAATCAGATACGTGACGATCAGCGCCAGGCGATAGAATTCCCTGGCGACGATTTGGGTCGAGCCGGTCAGCTTTCCGATGATGATCTCGGAGAAGGATAAAGCCGGAGGGATGCCCGCCCTCATTTCCTCGAAGAATGTGATCAACTCGGCAGGAGAGGCGTCGTAAAAATCTTCTACATGATAGTACCCCATCCAGTTCGTGGATGGCCTTCCGTTCATTTCCTGACTGGTAATAAACCAGACGGCTATCATACCCACGCCGAGCAGTCCAAAGATTACGGCCTTTCGTGATAGTCGAATTCGCTGGCGCGCCTCGAAGAACGAGAGATAGAAAGCGATCTGTCCACAGAGGAGGGCGCCCCACCACAGGATCGTTCTGAGTTGATCGAATTGTTCTGAGTATCTACCGAATGATTCAGCCTGGAAACCGAGCAAGATGACCTGTCCCACGCACAGGGCGGCGAAAACCAGCGTGAGGGTCGAGGGGAGTCGTTCGTTGTTGAAAAAGCGCTCGGTTTTCCGAAGCCAGGGTTCTTTCTCGCGCCCGATGGCGATGCAACCCGCCAGGCACAAGACGCCGACGATCGCCAGGAAACCTGCGACCCCCAACCGGTGGGGCGATAATCCCAGGAACACCTGGCTCGTGGGCTCGGATTTTACCCTGGCAAACGCAATCACCCAAACCAGGGTTTCGATTGCCATCGCCGCGAACAATCCCCGCAGCCCGTAATACGATTTCGACGCCTGGTCTTGCCATGCCAGTGAAAATTTCATCTGCCGACTGCCGACTGCCGACTGCCAACTGCCAACTTCCTACTGCTCACCGCCCCCTCGCCCTCTCGACCACCTCGACGACTTCCGGTAAGGCGATGCCCAGCGCGCGCAGCTTATCCAGCGTTGGGATTCCGTTCTCGTCCCAGCCGCGGCGTTTGTACACGGCGTCGGCCATTTTGTCGTACTGCTCGTAGCGATGCTTCCGCAGGACGGCCATTTTCTCTTCGGTTGTCATGGATCGGGGGTCGAGGCCGAGGAATTCCTCGAGCTGCCCGTCGTAGCGTTCCTGGCGCGATTCGTACTCGTCCACTGTCACGGGCCCCATGGCGCGATAGGGGAGGCGGTCGTGCTGGCGGGCGCCGAACCCCAGGCGCAGGTTGAATACCCGCTGGAAGTTGTACACCCGCTCCGATTGGGCGAGCAGGTCTTGTGGGGTGGTTTTCTTGCCACTCAGCCCTTCGTACAGCCAGGTGTAGTTTTCGACGTGCTCAGGCACTTTTTGGGGTTCAGCCGTTTGGGCGTTATTTTCGGGCTGGATGTCGTTCCAGGGGAGTTTGCACAGCCCATGGATGGAGAACCAGGTGCGCCACATGGGGAAGTAGTGCAAGGCCTCGGCTTTGGCTTCCCAGGTGGGCAACTGTTTGTTGACCTGATCCATGAAGATCAGCCAGGCCTCGTCATGCTGGCCGCCCTTGAGCGCCAGACCGTAGCCGCCTTGCTGGGCAATCGATTCTTTGGTCATGTACTCTGAGATTTCCAACCCCTTGGTCTCCATGGCGATGTCGTCGAGGAATCTGGCGTCAGCGCCAAACTCCTCGGGAAAATAACGCTTCATGTACCGGGTACCCTGCCCCACGGTGACCCCGAATCCCTGGCCGCGCGCCATTTGGTGGAGAAGTTCCAGGGCCGATCTGGCGTTGCCCCAGGAGAGGTCCAGGCCGCCTGTCTTTTCGGCGTCGAGGATGCCATATTGCCAGCACTCCATCACGAAGGCTACACTGTTGGCGAAGGAGATCGTGTCTACCCCGTAGGTGTCGCAGTAGAAGTTCAATTCGATGACCGCCAGAGGATCGAATACGCCGATGTTGGAACCCAGGCCGGCGACATTCTCGTATTCTGGGCCATCC
The DNA here is from genome assembly GCA_016865865.1 of Chloroflexota bacterium. Classification (GTDB taxonomy): domain Bacteria; phylum Chloroflexota; class Anaerolineae; order Anaerolineales; family UBA11858; genus NIOZ-UU35. Next base: position 5,319 of record VGOC01000054.1, on the reverse strand, counting down.
ACCAGCACAGACTGGCCTTTGTAGGGACCGGTCTGCAGGGGGAAGCCATCCACGCCGTGAGAGCAGGAGAGCGTGCAGCCTGCCCAGCAGGAATCGTTGATGCCCTGGGTGAATTGTTTATGCCATGTTGATGAGTCGATCTTGCTGCTTTGGGGATGCGCGCCGTAGCGGAAGTTGTGCACCGGCAGCAGGTCGAAGTGATCCATGATCTCGACCAGGTGAGCGGTGCCGACCTTGCGCATCTGGTTTTGCTTGTCGTCCAGATCGGCGATCTCTTTGTTGATGCGCTTGCCGGCCTTGCGAATCATGAGCATATCCACCGGGTTGTTGATCTCCCCAGAGAGGCCGTCGAAGATGACCACGATCCCTTTGAGGCCTTTGTCGCGAAAGACGCGCCCTGTCCCGCCGCGCCCGGCCTGTTTGAGGCGCATTTCCTTGCGGCGCACATCGTACCAGCTAAAATTCAGGCAGGCGTAGTTGATATGGTCTGCGGCCAGCCCGGCAGTGACGGTGGAGACGCCGTATTTTCCGCGTTTGCCGCCGCCGAAAAGAGCAGCAAGTTCATTGGCCAGCAGGTGCGAGTTGGTATTTTCCAGCGGCGCGGTCTCGATGGATATATGGCCGGTGTTGCCATTGATGACGATGATGACTTCGCCAAAAACATCCTCGGAGGCTTTGCCCTGGATTTCGATGGCGTCGAAGCCCGAAAATTTCAGATAGGGCGCGAAGTAGCCGCCGGCGTTGCTATCAATGATGCTCTTGGTGAGCGGCGAGATGGTCACGACAGTGGATTTGCCCAGGCCCGGGTAGGCGGTCAGGCCGCCGATGGGGCCGTTGGCGATCACCAAGGCGTTTTCGGGATCATCCCATTTCGTGTCGTCCTGGATGGCGTTCCAGAGCAGCCAGAGGGCGAAGCCGCGCCCGCCGGTGAAGAGATCTTTCATCTGCTGGGTGACGGGTTTTTCTCGAACAGCGAAATCCGATAGGTTGATATACAGCGTGCGGTTGGCGTAACCCTGCTCCACGGGCTGAAGCTCGTAATCATATTCTGCTAAAAGGCGGTGGGCAGCCTTGAGTTCTTTGGTAGATTTTGTCGAAGTAATCATGAATCAGATTCTCCTTCCTATGAAATCGTCGAGGGTCTTATTATGGCTTGTTTCGAGTTTTTTTCAATTGACGATCTTCCCCTTCTATTTTATCGCGAGCCAATATCCTGGAGGGGCCAATGGGAGATCGTTTTAAGCATCTCCTCCAACTGATCTCCCGCTTCGAGAATCCCGCTGGCGATGTTATCGAGTTGCTCCTCCGTCATCCCCTGGCGATCTCTCGATAGAATGTCAGCAAACCCGATGATGGTGCTGAGGGGATTCCGCAAGTCATGGACGATTGCTTTGGCAAATGCTGCCAGGCTGCTGTCAGGAGGGAGCTGGCGCAGCGAGATCATCTGGTCGAGTTCTTTTGCCATCGGTTCTCCATTGATAGATGTTTACAAAACTGCAAGCTATTCTACCTTGTTATATCGAAGTTTCTGGGCTATATTTTATTTGATGACAGAAACCTTGACCACGGCCCGGATGGGCGACTATAAATCTCGAAAAATCCTTGTCGTTGATGACGATCCGGGGCTGGTAACGATGCTCGAGACCAAGCTCATCCTCGAGGGATTCGAAGTGCTTACAGCCCGGTCTGGACTTCAGGCGTTGAATGTCATCGAACAGCATGGCCTGCCTCATCTGGCGATCGTTGACATCGTCATGCCCGAAATGGATGGCTTGGCTTTTTGCCAGGCTGTGCAGGCCTTTTCTGATTTTCCCATCATCATGCTCACTTCGGTGGACGATGAAGAGACCACCGTGCATGCTTTGAACTTATATGCCGAGGATTATGTCATCAAGCCGTTCCGCCCGCGCGAATTGATCGCCCGAGTGCGGCGTGTGCTGCGCCGCCTGGGGGATTCAGTCTATACCTTCGATCAGGCGACTCGGGTAGACGATCGTCTGGTGGTGGATTTTACCCACCAGCGGGTCATCGTAAATGGGGAAACCATCGAAATGACGCCCACCGAAACCAAGCTGTTGTATATCCTACTGCGCCAGGCTGGACAGGTTTCCTCCATGGATTATCTTCAGCATCGTCTATGGCCCCATGGAGCTGTGGTAGAAGAGGCTTTGCGCGTTAATATCCATCGCTTGCGACAGAAGATCGAACCTGATCCCAGGAACCCAATTTATTTACACACCCATAGAGGGGAAGGTTATCGTTTTTCCGCTCCATCGCGCCAATTGTAACAAGGACTGTAACGATCTCTTCCGAAATCTTCGATATAATGAGTTCACTGAAAAAACTCATAAAAGAGGGGGCTGGGCGGCATATATGGGGGGGCGTGCGCAGCACGCCCCCCCATATATGCCGCCCTGAATCCTCTGCTCGTGGTTTTTTCAGTGGACTCATATAACGGTACCTGGTACATTCATTTTCGTGGTAGCGTTACCTTACAAAATACTTACAATTTTCTTTTGTCCCTTGAAGAAATGAATGCTATACTATATGATGGTACTGGAGTACTTATATCAGCCATCCTTAGTTTACAAAAGGAGATGCGGTCTATTTTTCGAGGCAGGGATGTTTTGTAGACTGTTTTTTCTTACGTTGCTTCTCATTCTCTTGGGAAGCATGACAGCATGTCAGCCTACGACCTACAACACCAGCCCACCAACAATCTATGGGGACGGTGTTAGTGGGGGAGTCGATACGCGCTTTCGAGAGTTTCATAATGTTCATGGGGGTAAGGACCTCTTGGGTATTGCCATTTCACCGAAATTCCTACGAAACAGTACGGAATATCAATATACCGCCGCCGCCTTGATGGCATACAATCCTTTGGCAGAACGGAGTCGGCAGTATTATTTTGCGCCGATTGGCGTCGAATTGGGCATCGCCGAACCGCCGACGGATCCGGGTGAACCTGGCGGTCACAAAATCTACCCGGGCTTCGTGGATACTTACGAGCGTTTAGGCGGCGCTCGGCTGGTTGGCCTGCCCCTGACCGATGTGCGCTATAACGAAGAACGCGGGGGCGTCGAACAATATTTCGAGAATCTTGGCTTCTTTCAATTGGAATCCGAACCCGGTGTTGTTCGTTTGCTGCATTATGGCGCCTGGATGTGCACCGACGTTTGCAATTTCCAGTTGGAGCCTGTCTTCAATCCATTGTTGTTCGAGGTAGTACAAGCGCCCTTTGCTACCGCGGTCTCTCGCGTGGGCCCTGCTTTTACCGGCAAGCCGCTCAACGAGCCTTTTATCGCTCCAGATGGGTTGACAGAGCAGATTTTCGAAAATGTCGTGGTTGTCGAGGCTTCGAGTCGGCCCGGCGGGATCGCTTTGCGACCGATCACGGCGATGCTTGGAGTGCCTGTACAACCGGGCGCCAACTTCGAAATCCCTGGGCATTTCATGGAGTTCCTCAATCAATATTCTGGATTGGAGCTTTCAGGCCCGGCTGTGACAGAGTACTCCCGGCAGAGTGATGAATTGTATCGGCAGTGTTTTGCCAATTTGTGTCTGGATTATTTCCCGAACAAAGCGGAGGAACTGCAGGTTCGTCCCACGCCGCTGGGCTATCTCTATAAGGATCGCTACTATCAAGGAGGCGAGGTCGCGCCTGCGCCTGCCAGCGAGCAGAGCGTCACGTTGAACATATTCAAAGGGTACAGCGTGGTAGCCCCGAACCAATCGCAAATCATCACCGTGATTGTATACGAAGGCGATCAGGCTGTTGTCAATGCACAGCCGGCTCTCTACCTGATGCTTCCTGGCGGCGATACGAGATCATATGACTTCCCGCCTGCCCAATCGAATGGCCGAACTTCTCTTCAACTCGAGCCGATCTCTGCCGCACATGGCACACGTGTGGACTATCGGGTTTGCTATGGACAGGTTTGCCTCGACGATTACTTCTTGATCTGGGGGAATCCGTAGGTACTGCCCAACGAAGAATCACCTTCTTCTGCGCACCGAATCCCTTTTAGAGACTGTTTTAAAAGTCGCCAGAAACCACAGATAAACACAGATGAACACCGATTTTCTTGATGAACAGCCGTCTTTTATCGCCGAAATCCCTTTTATCTGTGTTCATCTGTGGCCGATTTGAGTTTTAAAACACTCTCTTAGGGGCGGGCTTCGCCAGACACTCGTATTTCAGCAATCGGGGGGCCGAGGCTGTACACCGTGATATGGAAGGTGAATGTTTCACCAGGGGCTACTCTATTGTTCGATTCCCATTTACGAAAGCCGATGGGTTGGCCGTCCGCGCCAAGAGCGATAGCCGCCAGCCAGAGTCGATTTGCAGGCCGAGCGTCATCGACGCGCACGCGGCCATCCACCTCGCCAAAGCTATTGGCGAATTCGGTTTTTTCGATCTCGATCGTGATCTCTACATACCGCTCACTGGCCGGCTCGATGGGCAGAGCGGCGACCAGTTCGGCTTGGGCGGAGGTTTTTTCGGGGACAGGCTCCGGGAAGAGTACAGCCAATGGGATCGCCTCACCAGCCGGAACGACGTTTAGAGGGGTGAGGGCAATTTGTTGACCGACTTGTTCTCCCGCGGGGTCGTATAGCGTAATCGAGGCAGAGATGTTTTCCACATCCTGCGAATGAGGGTTCTGCGCCATCACAAGGCACCATAATCCCCCATCGGCAGTTGGATAACAATGGGGCTGACCCAATTCTACGGATATGGGAGTTGGGAGGGGGAAAGCCGTCTGGCTGCCTTCGCCGGTGGGGATGATGACATCCGTCCCAATGATCAGGAAGTTAGGGTCAACCTGGGGGTTGGCAGCCAGCAATTTGTCGAGGGGAATATTGTAACGCTGGGCAATTGCCAGGAAGGTGTCGCCCGCTCGAATGGTGTAGAGGAAGGGCGTCGCAGTTGGCGCGGGCGGCTGTGTGGGGACCAGCCCAATGGGATTTTCGCCAGTATCTGTGTTGGGGGTTTGGGTAGGGGTAGGCGTGTGGTATGGCGTCAGCGGCGGAGAGCTGGGCTGTGGGGTCGCCTCTCCAGTTGGCTTGACTTTACAGGCGGACACACTCAAGATGAGAATCGCTAGAATGGTTGAGTTCAGCCAAAACTTCAGCCGGATGGTTTCAGCGCTCATGGGCTGAATTATACCTGCTCTTACAAATCCCTTCTTGATATTTTTTTCGAGAAAGTGGGGACGAACACGGTTCCTCCTCAGGAACCGTGTTCGTGATAACCTGTGCGAACTTGAACCGAAAGATTCGGAGAATCCACGAAGAACACGAAGATCACTAAGATTTTTT
>VGOC01000053.1 GCA_016865865.1 Chloroflexota bacterium | reverse complement strand
TCGACGTTCGGGCCGACTGTGATCGTGGTCTCGACATCACCCTCTGGGGTGCCAACTGTCACGCCTTCGCTATCCGAATAGGCAGCGTTGGCCCACTGCTCGACGACCAATCCGCTCTGGTAGAAGCCAGCATTGGCAGAATTCTCCAGGAAGGCGCCTTTTTCCCATTTGCCGAACAGGAACGTTCCGGCAAGCGGCTCGCCATCCGGCACGTGGGCAAAGAGAAGGTCAGCGGCCTCAGCCTGAGCGGCAGCCTTGTCCTCATCGCTGGCGTTTGCGGCCAGAGCAAGGACGGGAGCCATAGCCTGTTCGAACACAGGCGCCCAATAGTGCTCAGCCACAACCGGGGATTGCAGCACGCCGTACTCGAAGCGCGCCAGTCCAGGCTTGGTGTGGAAGTAGTATTTGACCGTGTAGTCATCCACAGCCTCGACGTGATCGAGGAAGTTGCCATCATACCAGCTTGCCCAGTTGCCAGAGATCAAACCCATATCCAGCACTGCGTTGGCCGTAAAGGCCACATCGGCAGCCGTGAAAGCCTCGCCATCACTCCAGGTGACATCCTGGCGAAGGGCGATTTGGGTTACCCAAAAATCGCCTTCTTGAGCGAGCGCTGCGGGTACTGGATCAGCCGCAAGACCTGGAACGAAGGTGAAATACTTCTCGGACAAGCCGTACAGGGTCAGGCGTGGGGGCAGCATATAGCTGTTCCAGACCGTGTTATCGGGGCCGTTGGCAGCAAAGAAGTTCACGGAAGTAGCATCCTCGAAGACGCCCACCCGGTAGATCTTGCCTTCCTGTTGAGCAATGTTAGCAGCAGGAACGGTAGCGGGCTTTACAGAAGCCTGAGAGGCTAAACGAGCTCCACCGGTAGCAGGAGCGCTAGCTGCAAAACCGCCTTGACTGGGAATACCAGCCAATTCTGGAATGGGATTGCAGGCTACCAGCCCTTCTGCCATGAGGGGGCCTTCGACTTCTGGCGCGGCCTCGACAACGACCTCTTTGACAACCTCGACCGTCTCGATGATCGTCTCGCCTTCTTTCTCGACAACAACGGTTTCGACAACGGTGATTGTCTCTGGCTTGCAAGCCGCTAACGCCATGCTGGCGATGACCAACAAGCCAACTAAGATGAACAATTTTTTAGACATTTTCCTTACTCCTCCAATGGATTAGGGTAAAAGGGTTTTACATTTTTCCGTAAACAGGGTTTGTCTTTGTTTCGAGATTCATCTTGCCGGGCATCACCTCCTTTAGAAAAGAACAGTTATCCAAATCTTACACCAGGCGCACTTTGCTATGAATGATGAAACGCCTGTAACGTAATGAAGTAAATTATAACATAATCAATATCGAAAAGGGTGCAATAGCTATCGAATTTCCGACAAAGCGTTTCTGATTAATCAGAACAACCCTTTCCGTAATCGAAGGTTTCGATTTTCGTCAAATCATAGATTGACTGGTCTGTGCTGCCGCGAGCACATAGGTCTGCTCGCATCGCGATAAGCTCCAAACGCCAATATAATGGAATGCCAGGTAATTCTTCCGCGAAGATAGCCTGGGCCTTGCGATGAGCAGCCGCATATTCATCCGTATCGGGCAAGGTATGCATAGCGGTTCGGCAGGCCTGGTCGAATTCAGGGTTGTGATATCCTGCCAGATTTCCGCCTCCCCAACCCTTTGGGTAGTCGGGGTAAGGGCCGGGGATTTCTTCGCTCAGATACAAGTAACAAGGCGGGATCTCTGATTCAGACCAGGCAAACTGGGCCATATCGAAGGTTCGGCCAAAAACTTGGCCCTCTGGACCGGGGGCTAAGAATTGATCCCAGGGTTGAGTCTGCACATTGGCGTGGATGTCGCAACGAGTGAGAGACTCCTGAACGATCCGGGCTGCCGCCTGACGCTCGGAATCTTCGGGAATAAGATAGCTAAACTCGAAGGGCGTATCATCGGGAACGCCGGTTACGCCAAGGGATGTCAGGGGCGTGCTGGGATCCTGATCGAAATCTGCCCAGCCAATGGACGCCAGGAGTTCGAGCGCAGCCTGGGGATCGAACTCATATTGGGCGATTTCTGCACTGTGGAGCTGATGCCCCGGGAATAGATAACCATCGGCGACAACAGACCCACCCAAAAGGAGTTCGTCAACCATTCTCTGTCGGTCTATACACATCGCAATCGCCTGGCGAATTTCCCTGGTTTCGAAGAAATCCGGGCGATCGGTATCCAGCGAATCGATTCCAATGGCAATCTGCTCCCATGAGGCGCTTTGTCGAAATTCGACTTGAATTCGACCATCTTCCTGCGCCTCGAGCAAACGAGGCGCTAGCGACAAATCGAGGCTGGCGCTCTCCAGGTAATCGCACTCACCCACCAGGAGGGCGTCTACGGCTGCCGCCGCATCGTTCACAAAACGAAACACCACGTGATCGGCGCCCGGCAGACCTTCTCCATTACGGAAGTAGTTTTCGTTTCTGCTCAGGGTGATGTGATCACCCGCAATCCACTCGTCAACCTTATACGGCCCCCACCCCAAAGGTGTACGAGTCGAGATCTCCGAGGTGAGCATTTCTTCGATGGTCATGCCATCCAACAGATGTTGGGGCAGCGGGGAGAAGAAATGATCTGCATACTCACCCTGGTAGCCGGGGATACTGACCCATTCGACAGTCCGCTCATCCACGGCGGTGTAGGATCGAGTGAAGCGCAAAACCTCCGATGTATTACCGTAGAACGATTGTGCAACAGAGAAGGAGAAAACCGAGTCTGAGGCGGTAAGGGGAATCCCATCCGACCACAGGATGGCCGGAATCAAACGAAAGCGGACCACCAATTCGTCCATAGTCGCTGGCTGACCGGTCTCGAAAACCTGGGCGCAATCTACGCTGGTACAGCCACTTGGGCGATAGCTAACCCCATCTTGCAGGCTGGTCCAATTCCCTTGGGCATCTATGATAATATCGCCTGCCTGCGCTTCGACGGGTCGCAACTCGACGTCGCCATTTTCCAGGGATGGGATGATCTCCAGGATGACCGGTTGGATTTCGCCATCGAGGATATCCACCGGCCCATCGTAAACTGCCTGCAACACCCCGCGGGCGGCTGAGGATCTATCCGCATAGAGGAACAAAGAATTCGGCTCCCTCCCCATGCAAATCGTCAGCACCTGAGGCGGCTCTGGCGTAGGAGAAGGAATCGGCGTAGGCGTGGGGAGAGCGGTCAGGGCGGCTCGAATCGTAAGCGTCAGACTCTCTTCACCAGAGATGCCTGATCGAGGCGCACATGCTGTTAAGGTTCCGATAATTATGGCAGCGATGAAGGTTTTGAACGATTTCACATTATCAACCGACGAAAACAATACAGAGTTCAATGAAAAAACTCATGAACGAGGGGGCGGGGAAGATGGGGGGTGTGCGGGCAGCTTCGCCGCCCGCACCCCCCCCGCCCCCCTTATTATTGAGATGATACCAGCATTTCTATCTTGCAGTCAAAACGCCAATTTGCAGGGAATATGCTATCGTTTTTGCAAAAAGCTCGAATGATGGGGCGTTATTTTCACGGCCCCGGGAAAGAGTTGCCAGACGATCAAGCCATGACTCTCTCGATGTCGTCTCTCTGGCTGCAGCGAATAACAAATGTCCACGAAGGTTTGCAGGAGGGGATTGACGTTGAATCCATTTTTTGATCTCACGACGAAGCCTGAGATCGAACAGGTCTTTGTCGGATACTTCATGTGAATTCATACTGCACCTCCCATAAGCTGGCGCCATCGGTTGCTTCCAATTGCATCTTCAAAGCCCGACGTCCGTAGTGCAAGCGTGATTTAACAGTACCAACAGGGATATCCAATATCTCCGAAATTTCCTGTAAAGAAAGATCGTTGAAATAATGTAAAACAACCACAACGCGATGACGCAAAGGCAGAGTGGCAACGGCTTGATGGATTTCCTTCCACTGCTCGTCCCTTTCGAGACGATAAGCTGGGGAATTTTTCTTGCTGCTTGTCAACCATTCGGCCATCTCCTCGATCGGTTGGAGCAGCCAGCGTTTGCGACGTTTGAGCCAGGTATACGTCAGATTCGTCGTCACACGATACAACCAGGGTTCGAGGGGGCGATCCGGATCGATGCGCCTGGCAAAGCGGTACACTCGTATGAATACGTCCTGCAGCAAATCAGCAGCCGCGGAGTCATCACCAGTGACTGCCAAGGCTGTACAGTACACTTTCTGGTGGTAGCGGTCATATAGCTCACCAAGAGCATCCAGGTTTCCCCTCTGAAGCTGTAAAACCAAGTCGCGATCGCTGGACACGAATATACTTCCTCTTGATCTTTGCTTTTAATACTCTTTTGGTTCGATTAGGTTCAAACTATGTAACTGCTCAGCCATCGAACGGATTTACCCGAAAAAAGGGTGTGCGAAGGGGGCTACGCCCCCTGCGCACACCCTTTTTTCGGGAATTTCTCCGTTTGGCTGAGTAGTTACCAAACTATTATAGATCAAGTATCCGTTTCGACAAGGCCAAAACTCGCTCTGATTTTACCACTCTTCTTCTTCACTCCCCTCCTCATAGCGCATACGAATATAAGATTCGTAACGTTCTTCATGCACGCGGCCTTTTTCCACTGCGGCTTTGACGGCGCATCCCGGCTCATGTAGATGCATACAGTTGCTGAACTTACAATCAGCCACCAAATCCCGCAATTCGGGAAAATAGCCATCCACTTCCTCAGGCTCGATATCCCAAAGCGCCATGGCTTTCAGGCCCGGCGTATCGGCGACATAGCCGCCCCCTTCGAGGGGGAACATGGCGCGCACCGCCGTGGTGTGACGCCCTTTTCCGGTCAACTTGCTGACATCGCGGACGGCCAGACCCAATTCGGGCTGAACGGCGTTCAACAAACTGGATTTCCCTGCCCCCGAGGGACCCGCCAGCACAGAAATTTTCCCCGCCAGGCAGCTTCGCAACGCCGCCACGCCGCGCCCGGTAGTCGCTGAAGTGAACAACATCGAATAACCAATATTTTTATAATGACCGTACCATCTGCGGGCGTACCACCAACCGATCAAATCAACTTTGTTGAAAACGATCAACGAGGGAATTTTCGCCTTCTCGGCGACGATCAGTAAGCGATCTAACATGCGCAGGTGCGGCTCCGGGTCGGCGCAGGCAAAAACAAAAACAGCCCGGTCGGGATTGGCAATCAGGATTTGTTGGTATTCCCCCCGTGGGGTGGGCGCCATTCTCGAAAGCATCGAGTGACGTTCCTCGATTTCCTCGATCATGCCGGTGTCATCTTCGAGAAGGGTAATCTGTACCCAATCCCCCACCGCGAGGATATCCCCGGCACGGCGTCCCTGTTTCAGACGCCCCCTGAGGCGGCAAACGACAGGGCCAGCATCGGTATCAACGGTGTAGAAACCCGATTGCAAACGGACGATTAGACCGCGCAGCATCTCTTCTTTCTCTTCCAGTCACTCCTCCTACACGCGCTAAAAAACATACTGTTCACAGTTCACTGACTTCACGGTTCACGAATTTCGGATCAAAGACCCGTCCTCGGGTCGCCCGCACTAAACAACATACTGTTCACTGACTTCACGGTTCCGGCGTGGGTTCTTCTGTCGGTTCAGGCGTCGCCAACACACCAACAGAGGACTCCCATGGCAACAGGTAATTCCGTCGTCCTTCGAAGTATTGCTGGACGAGCGCCCGGAAGATCGGCGCAGCGATGTCGGAACCCTCTCCGGCATGTTCGGCGATCACCACGATGGCGATGTCGGGTTTGTCTTCGCGATTCCAACGGGTATACCCTGCAAACCAGGCATGAGAATATTCGAGGCCCGTTTCAGCCGTGCCGGTTTTGCCAGACAGAGGGACGAAATTGGAGCTATATGCGCCCAAAATATGATAGGCAGTCCCACGTCGGTTGCCCACGACATTTTTCATCGCCCACTGGAGCGCCTCTAATGTTTCATCGCTGAGAGGAAGGTTGCCCTTTTCGATGGGTTCGAATTGGAAAACCGGCTCTTCGCCCTGCACACCGATGCTCTCGATGATTTGCGGCTGATAGATCATACCGCCGTTGGCAATCGCAGCGATGAATTGGGCTACTTGTATCGGCGTCACTAATGTATCGCCCTGTCCAATCGCATTATTGATTGCAGCAACCTCATCCCCGGGGTCAGGTATATTGCCCGCTTCCTCCTCGACGCCTTCGATTCCAGTCGGGCTGCCCAGCCCAAAAGCGCGCGCCATCCCGGAGACCGCATCCGTCAAACCCTGGCGGTATAAATCCAGGCCGATATGCCAGAAGAAGGGATTACAGGAACGCATCAGCCCCTCAGGGAGGGTCAGCATGCCGCTTGGCATGGTCTCGCATTCACCCTGGGAAGCTAACTCATCCTGGCAGTGATCCCAGGTCCAATCGTAGCGCGGCGCGATGCTGGGGATCTCTGTAAAGGAGTACTGGCAATCATAAGTGGACTCGACCGTGTAAAGCCCGCTCTCCATAGCCGCGGCCATGGTGATGATCTTGAAGACGGAACCCAAAGGGTACTGGCCTTGCGTGGCGCGGTTGAGCAGCGGCTGTCCGCTGAAGGGCGAATAGATATCTTCTAACTGGTAACTGTAGTTATAGTTGTTTGGCTCGAAGGCATTGGGATCGAACCAGGGCGAGGAGGCCATTGCCAACACGCGCCCGGTATTGACCTCAATTACCACGACAGCCCCGGCGTATTTCATCAAGGTGAGTTGAGCAGCTTGTTGGAGGTTGGTATCGAGAGTCGTGTAAATGGATTGCGCAGGCTGCGCCTCGACATCAGCGAGTTGTGTGACGACCTGGCTATCAGGCCCAAGCACATACAGGCTGCCGCCGCGGCCTCCTGTCAGATAGGGTTCGCCCCACTTCTCGATCCCCTGACGGCCGACCATTTCATCACGCCGGAAGCCTTTGCGGAGAAACTCTTCTTGTTCTTCAGCCTGGATGCGTGAGACATAACCAATGGCCTGGGGAGCAATGCCCATATCGAAGTAGAAACGCGATTCGAAAGGATACATGAACAAAACGCCATCATTGTATCCGTTCTCGACATTGTAATAACGTTCGGCTCGCTCGCGCAGCACTTCCCCCAGAGGCAGATACCAATCAACCCCGATGGGGAAATCCTCGTACATGGCTGCAATGGCATTAGGATGCAGCTCCGTAAGCCATTGCAGATCTTCGAGAAAATCAGTTTCGTATCCAGGGCTTATGTGTCCTGGAACAATGCCCACCGATACTGCCTGAGCATAGGCCACAATGGGATCCCCATTTCGATCATAGATATTGGCGCGCGAGGGAACATGGCGCTCCATCCAAAGGGTATTTCCTCCCGCGAGTTCAGGCAGGATCAGCTCATCGGCCCATTGGACTCGCCATGCGCCGTTCTCCATGCTGAGGTTCATCACGGTATCGCGCTGAAGCTCCTTCACCAGCACACTTTCCATCGTCACGCGATAACTCACCTGGGCGCTCTCCGCATTGCGCACAAGCGAAGACAGGATCTCGTAATCCAGATTGGCGAGCGCGACCTCCGCTGCCACCGTGCGATAGCGGTTCGAAAAATCTTCGAATGAGATGGCATCCTGACTCACAGAGGTCAGCATGGCATACATGGTGGCGTAATCATCGGCCTTCCAGGCATCCAAATAAGCCCTGACAGGGGTCTCCACATCGGGGACAGGCGTCACTTGAGGCGCCACCGTCGGAAGTTCCGCCAGCGACGGGGATGGCGCAACAACTTCGGGCAAGGCCGCCTCAGTCGCTTCGGGCGCGGCAGGGCGACATCCCGCAATGGCAAGAAACAAAAGCGCAAAGAGCAGAAATCGAACTTTCATAGCTTTTCTCACAAGATCGAATGATAAACCAGGCACGGATAACCCAGGGATATTCGACATACTTCCGGCATATTCACGTCAGGCGTCACACCGGTCTTTCTGAGGAGGCGCGTCAGGTGGCATAAGGGCAAACCGACCACATTCGCATAACACCCTTGCAGCCCCACGACAGGGTGAAAGCCATCATGTTGGATGCCATATGCCCCGGCTTTATCCAACGGATCGCCGCTGGCAATATAGGCCCACATTTCTTCGTCGGTATAATTCCGCATCGGTACATGGGTAGCCGCCAGATCGGTCAACAGAATATCGGCGGGGTGATGAACCGCGATGCCAGTATAAACCTGATGGATGCGCCCACGCAAGCGGCGCAGCATGCAAGCTGCGTCTTCGGCGTCGAAGGGTTTGCCCAAGATCTCGTCGCCAATGGCAACGGTGGTGTCAGCAGAAACGATCAGGGCGTCCGCGCCGAACAGCCCGCCAGCGGCGCGAGCTTTCGACTCCGCCAGACGCAGCACATAATTCGGCGGCGTTTCGCCCGGGAGAGCAGTCTCATCCACATCGGCAGGTACCACGCCAAATTCCAGGCTCAGCAGGCCCATCAAATATTTTCGCCGCGGCGAGTTCGAAGCAAGAAGTAGATCCAAGGCAATTCGTTCGAGGAGCTTCTACCTGAGCAAAAGCGCAGCTTACACACGACTCGTTGGATTGTATCACAACAACTCTACCCCAAATAACAAGCTCATTGTACAATTGAGTCCACTCAGAAGCTAAGCGCCTAAAGTATCTTCTCGATAACTTGGGGATGGCAACACACCGTCCCGAAGGTTCGAGCGGTTCGAACATGTTTTTCGAGGAAACCTTCGGGACGTTCCCCCTTCTTTTTGAGATGATACGTAACTGCTCAACCATCGAACGGATTAGCCCGAAAAAAGGGTGTGCGAACGCAAAGCGGCTGCGCCCCCTTCGCACACCCTTTTTTCGGGAACTTCCCCGTTTGGCTGAGTAGTTACGATGATACAAGCTATACTTCTCCGAGAAGTTTAGCTTCTGGAGTGCCAAGCAGTGAACAATGTTCGATAACAGGAGGCAGACATGAATATCGGCAAAGTGCTCTCACGGGCCTGGGAGATCATCTGGAAGCACAAAGTGCTCTGGATATTCGGCATCTTGGCCAGTTGCGGCCAGGGGGGCGGCGGGGGAGGAGGCGGAAACACCGGTTTTCGTTTTTCGGAAGATGAGCTTAATGTACCCCCGCAAGTAGAGCGATTCTTCTTCGGCCTCGAGCGCTTTTTCCAACAGGTCGAGGTCTGGCAAATCGTCGCTTTCGTCGTCATTCTGATGCTCATCTTCCTGGCGCTTTGGTTCATCATGCTTGCGTTGAGCACGATCGGTCGCCTGGGGCTGATTCAAGGGACGGCGCAGGTCGAAAGTAGGGTCGAGAAACTCAACTTCACGGAACTGTTCAACGAAGGCAAGCCCTTCTTCTGGCGGGTCTTGGGGTTGAATGTTCTGGTTGGATTAGCGATTTTCATCCTGGTGATGGCATTGGTGCTGCCTGCGGTTGGGATCACCGCCCTGACCTTCGACGTTGGACTCTTTTGCCTCATCCCACTGATCTGTCTGTTGATCCCTGTGAGCTGGGGAATCACCATCCTCCTGGAGCAGGTCAACATCGCCATCGTCTTGGAAGATTTGAACATCATCTCAGGCATCCAGCGCGGTTGGGAAGTCTTCAAGGAGAATCTGGTCAACATCCTCGTGATGGGCTTGATCCTGGGGATCGGCGGAGGGATCGTTGGCGTCATTATTGCGCTCCCCTTGTTCTTCCTGGTCTTCCCAGCGGTCTTCGGCGGCATCCTGGGAAGCGTTACCGATTCGACCGCGCCGATTGGCAGCGGGCTTGCCGTAGCAGGTCTATGCTTCGTTGTGTATTTGCCCATTCTAATTGTGCTGGGCGGCATTCTGCGCGCCTATATCCAATCCGCCTGGACGCTGACCTATATGAAACTGACGCAAATTCCACAGGATGAATCCGAGGGGCCAAAGCCAATCTCATTGACAACTGAGTAAATGTCTAACGAAGCTTCGCCTGAAAAAATTAAAACAGTCCGTTCAATCCGTGTTGATCCGTGTCCGGAATCTTGCTCTGTTTATATAGAGTTTGCTCTCTCAAGGAGTTCGAAGCTCGGACGTAGTTGTGCTAGAATTTAACTATGCTCAAACACACTAGCAGGGTTATCCTGCTCTGCCTTTTGCTGTCTCTTGTCTCTCTGCCAGTGGGAGCGCAAGAGGCAGCCTGGGCAAAGCTATCTCCCCCGAACACAGATCAATTTCCGCTCATCACGACCTACCTGAATGTATATGATGCTGAAGGAAATTTTGTGCATGATCTGAAACCGTCAGATGTCAGCATCATAGAGAACCAACGCACGATCCCCGTCAGTGAAATCAAAGAACTACACACGGGAGCACAGTTCGTCGTTGCGATCAACATCGGGCCGGCTTATGCCATCAAAGACAGCCTGGGCGCGACTCGCTTCGAACACATCCAACAAGCCTTGATCTCCTGGATCGATGCCTTTGGCCTCGAAAGCAGAGATGATCTCAGCATAGTGACCAACGATGGAGTAGAAGGCCTACACTTCGATCGTCCAGCGGCCTTGCTCTCCGAATTTCGAGCTTATGAGCCTGACATAGATACGGCGATTCCCAATCTGGATGTGCTGGCGAGCGCCATCTCGACGGCCGCTGACCGGGCAACCCAGTTCTATGCGGGGCGCGGGGTGCTGCTGATCACTCCCTTACCGGGCGAGGATAGTTTGGCAGCCTTGCCGAGCCTGGAATCGATCGCTCGACAAGCTAACGTGCGCGTCTACATCTGGATGATCTCCTCCCGGGCATATTTCGACAGCATGGGGGTAAACCTGTTGGCGGAGTTCGCGGCTCGAACGGGGGGCCAGTTGTTCCTATACTCGGGGGAAGAAACTTTGCCCGCGGTGGATCCGTATGTAGACCAATTACGCTATCTTTACTACCTGGCATACCAGTCGCAAATCTCAAGCGGTGAAGTACATCAAGTCGCTGCGCATATCAGCTCCCCGGGTCTGGAAATCACCAGCGAACCCGTCGAGATCGAATTGCAGGTTCAGCCGCCCAATCCGATATTCGTCGCCCCGCCGCTGGAGATCATCCGCGAAGAACAACCAAACCCTGATGACTCCTCTGCCGAAAGCGCCGAATTTACGCCAGGCGAACAGCTTATCGAAATCCTGATCGAATTCCCCGACAACCTTTCGCGCGCCCTCGAGCGCACAACGCTCTATGTGGACGGTAAGATCGTCGCCGAAAACACCTCGCCGCCTTTCGACCGATTCGCCTGGTCGCTGGAGGAGTTCGTCAACGATGGCTCCTATTTGATCCAGGTGGAAGCCGTGGACGAGTTGGGGTTGGTCGGCGCAAGCATCGAGCACCAGGTCAATATTGCCATTCGGCGCGCGCCGTTCGACTTTCTGAATCTATTCGAACGAAATGTCCCCGCCCTCATTGGAATCGGCGCAGCGATCACGGTCAGTGTTGCGCTTCTGGCGTTGATCCTCGGGGGCAAGATACAGCCAAAAACGACCGGCCAACTCAGCAGGAGAAAGCCCAGCCAGCGCGCAGAAAAGCCCAAACCCGTCGCCAGGCCTCTCCCCCCAAAACCGCAACCCACCCGCGAACGACTTTCCCATTGGATAGACCGGTTTTCCTGGCCTGCCAGGCGTCCCGAACACACCGTAGAAGAAGCCTATCTGGAGATCCTCCCTGCCAGGAATGGGAATGGGCATCAGGAAGAACGCATCCCCATCACCCAGGGCGAAATGACCTTTGGTAACGACCCTACGCTTGCTACGATAGAATTTCATGATCCTTCTTTGGAGGCGCTTCATGCCCGCCTGCGCAAGGATGAGAATGGCGATTTCATCATATCGGATGAAGGTTCGATAGCTGGAACCTGGGTGAACTATACGCCGGTTCCGCCGAATGGGGTCAGGCTCGACCATGGAGATACCATCCACATTGGAAGGATCGGATTGCGTTTTGCCTACAACGATATCCAGAAAATCCCCAAACCGAGAATTACTTCCCAGGAGTCATCGTGATCCCAAAAGCGCGCGCCCATATCAATGTCACAGCAATCACCCATGAGGGGATGAGCGGCAAAAACAACGAAGACCGCTACGGCGTTTCGGCGTACACACTCAGTGAAACCGACCCAACGCCGGCTTTATTTGCCATCGTTGCAGATGGCATCGGCGGTCATCAGGCAGGGGAAATCGCCGCTGAGTTAGCCGTCGAAACGATCAGCCATGCGGTTGCCGCCAGCGACGCCAGCGATCCGTTGGTCACCCTAAAGGATGCCATCTCCCAGGCTGGTCGGGCTGTGCACAAGCAATCCAAATCCGATCTGGCGCAACATGGCATGGGTTCCACTTGTGTGTGCGCCTGGATCATTGGGGATAAGATATATACGGCCTCGGTTGGCGATTCTCGGATTTACCTGTTGCGCGGGGGGAAGATCAGACAAATCTCGACCGACCACACCTGGGTGCAGGAGGCCATTCAATATGGCATCATCACGCCAGACCAAGCGCAAGGGCATCCTCAATCTCACATCATCCGCCGGTATCTGGGATCGGAAAAGCCAGCCGAGGCGGATTTCCGCTTGCGGCTGGATTCCGAGGAGACCGACGAACAGGCCGCCGCCAACCAGGGCATGACGCTGTTACCAGACGATCAACTCATCCTATGCAGCGACGGCCTGACCGACCTGGTCGAGGATGGGGAGATCCAAACCGCCATCGAAGAAAGCGGGGTCGAGGCCGGGCTTCAGAGATTAGTTGACCTGGCCAACCAGCGCGGCGGGCACGATAATATCACCATCGTGGTTCTCCAAGTCCCTGACGAAAAGCGCCAGCCAGATCAGAAAAAGCGATCTTCTGCCAAAGCTGTGTGGGGGGTTGGCGTGATCGCGGCTATTCTTGCTCTGATCATCGTGGTTGTGATTGGTTTTTTTGCCTGGCGGTTTACCCGCCCTGAGGTAACCAGTGCGCCCACCTCGCAGCCAGCTCCCCCGGCGATCATCGAAACCAGCCTGCCCCCCGCCGATATCGTCACAGAGACCCCGGCGATCCTTCCGCCGACTCAAGCGCCCCCTCCACAGGCAACATACACGGTCTGGCCTACCAATACGCCGAGTCCCTAAGTGTGCTCGCAAAAGTTGTCATAGGAATTTCCGAAAAAGGGGTGTGGGGCGTGCGAAGCACGCCCCACACCCCTTTTTCGGGTGATACCCTGACAAGTCTAGCGTGCACACATCCCTAAAGGTCAAGGCAACAGAGCATAATACACCCGATTCCCAACCGCCAGGAACACCTGATGATTGGGACCAACCGCGAAGGCCGTCGCCTCCCCTTCCGGCAGCGCTGATCGAGATTGGTACTGGCGCTGATAAACCAGTTGCATGCTGAAATGATAGATGGAACGTCCCCCTGAATCCAACATGTAGATGGACGGATCGGGCGGAGGCGCAAATTGGATCTCACGGAAGACGGCGCCTGCGATCGTGGGGCTTTCCACATATCCATCGCGAGGATCCTGGTACATGGCAGGGTCAGTGAAACTATCTCCCTCGACATAGCTGGTCATCAGATGCCCATCTGCGTAAAGCAGATACAATTTTCCACCACTGACCGTCAGGTCTACCACATCCTTCATCGAAGGAACCTGGTCGCCGAAGAAGAAATTTGGGCGATCTCGAAATTCGTTTTCCCCATCATAAATCCAGACCGAACTCGTCAGCGGATCGAGCAGGTACAAATCGCCGCTATCCAATGCGAAGGCCTGCGGCGTGCCCCAATTCGAATCAGGAGGCGCCATGGGATACGAGAGCTGATCGCCGCCGGGGATGCAATCCACCAGGTTGCCATTGCCATCCATTCCGATGACCGTTGCGCCCTGCGGATAACCAGGAGGCAGCACCTCGATATCTACCAGTGGGCCGACAATGAGCGGCCCTGGCGCCGGCCCGCAGGAGAATTCGGTATCCAATTCGAATCCGTTTCCGGTGAAGACCGCCCGGTACACAACTCCCTCCGGCCTATCGAGCATATATATGTCGTTTTCTATCGTAACAACGATGCGGGTGATCTTCACATTCGAGGGCAATGGATCAACGAGAGCCGGTTGGTAACTGAGGCGCACTACCTTATCCAAAGTATCCAAAGCAACTGCGGCAGCATCACGCAAGGCCTGAGTATCTTCTGTCGTTTGATAGCCCTCAGCCAGATCCAGGTATTGCAAAGTGGCCTGCCAGGCGATGCGCTGTTCGTTGACATGTTCGAATTGCAGAGCTTGCTGGGCGGCGCGTTGAGCTTCGAGAAGATATCCCTCGTAATATCTTCCACGGCCGGTTTGGAAATACACTACCGCAGCCACAGCCACGACAACCAATGGAACAGCTACTGCCATGAACGCCATCGTCGAACCCGGCAGGGCTACCAAATTCTCCTCAGGCAACATGCGTTCGATCAGAGTCCGGGCGGCCTGAGCGGCCTGCCGGAGCGCAGAACCGATCTCGCGCCCAAGCGCCCGCAATCGCGGGCTGATCGCCGATGACCATGCCTGGCGAAGGCTGTCTTTCCGATGTTCTTTTATGATTTCACGCCTGGGGGCAGGAGATGCGGGTTCGATGGGTGAAGGTTGAGGCCTCTTTATGAGAGAGACTTCCACGCCCGAAACCTCGGCCACGCTGGATATGGGGGCCGCAGCAGGAGGGGACGAGGGTTGGGGAATGTGGGTCAGGTTGTCAACCTGACCTACGCCGTGCGGAGGAATATCTCTCCGGGGTTGCGTCTCCTCGACCCCCGCCTCGCGTTGTTCATGGGGAAGCTTCGGGGTAATGAGCTGCAAATTCCCTTTGCCCTTCTTGGTCAGCAACAACACGGCATCCAAATCGCCGGCTGCGCGCCGAATCAGGCGGCGATACAGATCGCCAAGGGAAAGGCCATGCATGTTGCGCAGCGTGGTCGTATTCCAGGTCATGGGCGGGTTCGGAGAAATCAGCAACACATCGCCGGGATCGAGTTCCGCCTGGTGGAAATGAAGCGTCGTCGCCCGGCTGAGGCCCAATCCGCGGCCGGCATCCGAAGGATCATAGAATTGTTGCGTGCTTTCGTTTTTGATCAAATAAGCATGGGATGAGCCGCTTTGCAGCAGGTAGAGATGACTATCTCGCGCCACGCCAAGGGCCAGGACGCCGATAGCCTGCCGTCCACGGTTGACGGAATTCAGGTTGCGTTTCAGCAATAACTCGTTCAGCTCTTCTGCCACCGAGCGCATGGCCGCGGTGGATGAGCCTGAGGATTTGTAATAGGTTTCCGCCATCTGGGCCAGCAGTTTGTCCAATTCTTTTGGCGATAAGGGTAAATTCCCTTCCAAAGACAGATAAATGAAGAGACGATCAGAAGTCCGTCCCCGGGCAGCCCTTCGGGGAGGATTGGCAATATACAAACCTGGCAGCTTCGGGCGGTCTTTACCGGCATGCCGAACCAGGGGAAGTAAGACCAAATCAAGGGATGTCGCCATATCTCAACACCCTAGAACCTGCGCTACGTTCGTCATCACTACCATTATACTGGTAAAATGGTATTCGATGTGTTCACTGAAAAAACTCACGCATGAGAGGGCGGGGTGGCATATATGGGGGTGCGTGCTGCACACGCACCCCCATATATGCCACCCCCTATTCTCTATTCGTTGTTTTTTCAGTGGACTCAGGTTATTGATGGCGAAAATGGGGGGACGGCCGAAGGTCTGGGGGATATTGGAAAACGCCATGCAATTTAGAATACTACGCACACTGCCCGAATTAGAAAATATCGCTGACGAGTGGAACCGCTTGCTGGAGAAAAGCGCGGTCAACGTGCCATTTCTGCGCCACGAGTACCTGGTCACCTGGTGGAAATCATTAGGCGGCGGAGAATGGCAGAGCGGGGAATTGTACATTGTTACCGCCTGGAACGATGTGGGTGAACTGATCGGCGTTGCGCCGTTGTTCCTCACCCAAAACCTGTCCGGCGGGCCGGCGCTGATGCTGATCGGGAGCATCGAGATCTCCGATTATTTGGATTTGATCGCCCTCGAGGATGAATTGCCCGCTTTTGCGGAGGGCCTGCTGGAACATCTGACCGGGCCGGAAGCGCCTCCCTGGGAGGTCTTAGACTGGTACAACATTCTGGAGGACTCGCCCACCTTGCCGGCCTTAGAGGCTGGCGCGCGAAAATTGGGTTTGACCTGCACCCTGGAGCGACTCCAACCCGCTCCCCGCATCGCCCTTGCCGGCGATTGGGAAACCTACCTGACGGGCCTCGATGGCAAACAGCGCCGCGAGATCCGCCGCAAGATGCGCCGGGCGGAGGGCTTCTACGCTCCGGTGAACTGGTACATCGTCGAAGATGAAGGGACGCTCGATGACGAAATTGATGCCCTGCTCGATCTGATGGCTTACGACCCCCAGAAAGAAGCCTTTCTCTCCGCGGCCATGAGTTCACAACTGCGCGCCTCGCTGCATAGCGCATTTCAAGCCGGCTGGCTGCAATTGGCCTTCATCACCATCGGAAACGAGAAGGCCGCCGCCTATCTCAACTTCGACTACGCCAATCAGATCTGGGTTTACAATTCCGGGATCAATTTCAAGTTTCAGGAACTCTCCCCAGGCTGGGTCCTGCTGGCGCATCTGATCCAATGGGCAATCGAACACGGCCGCGAGCACTTCGATATGATGCGCGGCGACGAAGTCTATAAATACCATTTCGGGGGTGTTGATCGCTTCGTCATGCGGGCGCAGATAACACGATAAGCCGAAAAAAGATCAGGGTGCGGCATACGCTGCACCCTGATCTTTTTTCGGGCAACCTACAAAACCACATTCATGTCCAGCCCGCGCGCCGCGGCGCGTTGGCGGAGCCAATCGCCCTCCGTGATCGGGACGGGCAGCACCTCTTCCTCGGGTCTGCGGACCAACGCCAGGGCCCCGTCCGGGCAGGTCGGGACGCAAACGCCGCAGCCCACACAACTCGTCTGGTTGATCTCGACCAACAGGGCATCCCCGGCCATCGAAAGCGCATCGAATTGACAATAATCAACGCAGATCTCACAGCCCTGGCATAACTCCTCGTCCACTGTATTGACGAAGGCCGAGCGCGCCACCACGTTGGCAATGCCCATTTCCGCCATCCCCCGCAGGATGCCGCAAGAACAGGTGCAGCAGTTGCAAATGTAGAACATATCCTCCTGTGAATTGCTCACCGAATGTACCAGCCCGGCGTCGGCGGCCTCTTTCAGCTTTGTCATGGCTTCCTCTCGCGTCAGGGTCTGGATGAACGAGACATGATCGAACGCTCCAGGACGCCTGCTGAAGACCATGCAGTTATCTCGCGGGTGATTGCAGGGATCGTTGATCAGAGCCTTCTGTTTTCGGCAGATGCAATCCTGCACGCCCCAGGCGCTGGCGCCGGCCACGATATCGGCCGCGCTCTCGAAGGGGCGGATTTCCATGCCGGTCTTCACCGTCTCTTCCACCGGGATCACGCGGTGAACCGAGGGCGCGGCAGCCAATATGTTCTTGAACGCCTGCCGGTAATAATCCTCGAAGAGTTGGGCCAGTTCGCCATCCATGCGGCTGATCTGATATTCATAGATGCCGACGACGAAAGGCAGCAGGCCGTATCCCACCCCGCCTTCCGCCTTGCCGGCTGCAATCAGCCCCTTACGGGCCATCGCCTTGAGTTGGGTTTTCAAGGCCTCCACGTCGCCGCCGAGGCGTTCGGCAAGCTGCTCGGGGGTTTCCTTCGTCAGGCGCAATCGAGAAGCCAGAGCAGCTTCTTCCGGCAGGAAGATCTTTTCCAAAAGGCGCAGCTCCGCGCCATCCTCCGTGGGAGGGAACCCGTTGGGTAGCGCATCGAGTCGCTGTGCCAGGCGTTGATAGGGATTGTCGTTCATTGTTGTTCACCTCACAGGTCTAGGGAATCCCGGGCCGCCCAGGCGAACCTGCTCCGGACGATCCGTCCATACGCCGGGGATTTTCGCGCCGCATTGCGGGCACTTTCCTTCGGCGGTCAGATGATAAGCGCGGATCACGTAGCCGTAGCGCTCGATCAAACGCGCCCGGCAGTGATGGCAATAAGTATGTTCGTATTCGGGGAAACTCCCCGGCAGATTTCCAGTGTAGACATAGCGCAAACCAGCTTCCTGGCCGATCTCCGCCGCCTGCAGCAGAGTCCGGGCCGGGGTGCGCGGCGCATCGGTCATCTGATAATCCGGGTGGAAAGCCGAAACATGCCACGGCATGTCGGGGGAGACAGAGGCCACGAAACGGGCTGTATCCATCAACTCCTCGGTCGAGTCATTGAAGCCGGGGACGACTAGCGTCACGACCTCCACCCACAACCCCAGGTCGTGCGCCCGCTGGATGCTATCCAACACGTGCTGCAAGACGCCGCCCAGCCGCCTGTATTGTCTATCCTGCATGGTCTTCAAGTCAATCTTGTAGCCTGTCAGATAGGGCCGCAGGTACTCCAACACTTCGGGCGTGGCGTTGCCATTGGAGACATACACACATTTCATCCCGGCGGCCTGCGCCAGTTCGAAAATCGAGACTGCCCACTCCGAGGTGATTAGCGGTTCGTTGTAGGTCGAGGCGACCACCGACGCGCCCCCGCGCACGCCATACGCGACGACCTCTTCCGGGGTGATCCGCCGGATATACCGTCCCGACGACTCCGAGGCCGGGTCACGAAGAGTTTGCGAGCTGAGCCAGTTTTGGCAGAACATGCAGTGGAAATCGCAACCCAGCATCCCAAAGCTGAGCGCGTCCTCCCCCGAAAGCAGGTGATAATAGGGCTTCTTCTCGATCGGATCAACCTGCAGGCCGGCTACGTATCCCCAGGGCGCCATCAGCTCCCCGCCCTGATTGAAGCGCACCTTGCAGATTCCACGCCGCCCCGCGCGGATCAGGCAGCGATGCCCGCAGGCGTAACAGCGCACCGCATCGTCCGCCAGACGCTCATAGAGTTCCCCCCGCCGCGTCATCGCATCCAATTGATCGGCAACCGTGACCATACATCCATTATAATCGCAATTATGCTCAGTGTCGTGATCCAGGCTGGCGGCCGATCCAATCGCATGGGTCAGGATAAGGCTTTGACGCCTTTCCTGGGACGCCCGTTGATCGAGCGCGTCCTGGCGAGGGTGACCCCCATCGCCGATGAAGTGGTGATCGTTGCCAACCACCCAGGAGGGTACCGTTATTTGGGGATTCCCCTGTTCCCAGACGTGATCCCTGAGCGCGGCCCCCTCGGGGGATTGTACACCGCCCTGAAAGTGGCTGCCAACCCAAAGGTCGCCGTGGTCGCCTGCGACATGCCCTTCGTCTCTGCAGA
This sequence comes from Chloroflexota bacterium, assembly GCA_016865865.1. Lineage (GTDB taxonomy): Bacteria > Chloroflexota > Anaerolineae > Anaerolineales > UBA11858 > NIOZ-UU35. The sequence continues at coordinate 1,691 of VGOC01000053.1, read as the reverse complement.
AATCCTGATCGCAGCGCGAGACATCCTGGATCGAACCGACGCCGACGCGGTCATCCCCCAAACCGGGCGCGGATTAGAACCCCTGCATGCCGTCTATCGGCGCGAGGCCTGCCTGCCAGCCGTCGAGGCCGCCATTCGAGCCGGCCAGTGGCGGATGACCGACTGGCATGACGATGCGAACATCTGCTATCTATCCGAAGACATCCTCCGTCATCACGACCCCGCCGGATACGCCTTCATGAATCTCAACACCCCCGAAGAATTCCGGCAGGCGGAGGAGGCGGCGAGGGAATGGGGAGGATGGGGTAGGGGGTAGGCAATCTGGAGCAGGTGTGTGATTAATGGATGGGAAGCGGATGCGAAAAGTGTCAATCGTCCAATGGGCTCTTGACGGCCATTCCTCCGCGTTGAAGGACGTGGGTATAGACCATGGTGGTGCGGAGGTCCTTGTGACCGAGGAGTTCCTGGATGGTGCGAATGTCATACCCATTCTGGAGGAGGTGGGTGGCGAAGGAGTGGCGGAAGGTGTGGCAACTGACGCGTTTCTGAATGCCGGCTTTGCGGGCAGCCGCTTTGACAGCGCGCTGCAAACCGGAGGCATCCAGGTGGTGACGACGCTCTTTTCCGCTGCGAGGATCGAGCGAGCGTCTGGGAGCGGGAAAGAGGTATTGCCAGATCAGTTCACGAGCAGCGTTGGGGTATTTTATTTCGAGGGCGTCGGGGAGGTAGACTTCGCCGAAACCGGCCTCCAGGTCCTCTTCGTGGAGAAGCCGGGCGCGCTCGATCTGACGGCGGAGGTCGGGGAGGACGGCATCGGGCATGGGGGTGACGCGGTCCTTTTCCCCTTTGCTATCGCGGACAGTGATGGTCTTGTATTCGAAATCAATATCCTGGATGCGCAGGCGGAGGCAATCCATGAGGCGCAGGCCGGAGCCGTAGAGAAGTTGGGCCATGAGTTTATGCGCGCCAGTGAGCAGGTTGATGACGCGCAGGACTTCATCGCGGGTCAGAACAGTGGGGAGGCGTTCGGGGCGTTTGGCGCTGGAGAGAAGGATGGGTTCGATCTCCTGGTGGAGGACTTCACGGTAGAGGAAGAGGATGGCGCTGAGAGCCTGATTTTGGGTGGAGGCGGCAACGTTCCGTTGAGTTGCGAGGTAGGTAAGGAAGGCTCGGATTTCGGGGGCGCCCATCTCTGCCGGGTGGCGTTTGTCATGGAAGAGGATGTAGCGTTTGGCCCAATCCAGGTAGGCTTCTTCGGTGCGGTAGGAGTAATGTTTGAGGCGAATGACATCGCGCACACGTTCGACAAGCTCAGTGCAGGTCTGGTCGAGTATTTTTTTTGCCATAGGCGCTTGACTTTTCTGGGGAGGTCTGTATAATGGTATGCAGTGGTCGGTATGTTCTGCAATTTAGATTGAGGAGTACATGAATTATAACTGCTTTGGGCATTTCCTGTCCATAAGCAGTTATGTTGAGATTGTCAACCGAGTTATTAGTTAGCCCCTTCCTTTTGGCAATGTCAAATTTAACAATTCTTGCGGGGTATAATCCGAAGTGGAGATAACATCATGCACCCTTTTGAAAAAGTTTTAAGTGTTTGTGTTGAAAATATTGAATTTGAGTTTAAGAACAATTCTTTTGCAGAATGGTCAAATTTCCTTCTGAATCCTCGTCGCTTACGTGGAAGTGAT
>VGOC01000052.1 GCA_016865865.1 Chloroflexota bacterium | reverse complement strand
AAGAGGAAGACGACCGGGACGGCCCGCTCTTCCCGGATCCGATCATCGCCACAATCCTGAATGAACTGGTCTATCGCTTCGTTTTCACCGTGACCGAATCGACGCCGCTGGATGTGGAAGTGGCGGTGGACCCCGAGATGCTGGGGCGCATTTTCGAGGAACTGGTGACGGGCAGGCATGAGAGCGGCAGTTATTACACGCCCAAGCCTGTGGTGGCGTTCATGTGCCGCGAGGCGTTGAAGGGTTATCTGGAAACAACTGTAGGGCGGAATTCAATTCCGCCCAACAGCGAGAGCGTGGAAGCGATTGCGCTGTTCGTGGATAAGAACGATGCGAAGTCCATCCGCAACCCGATGCAGGTGGTGGATGCCCTGCGCGCGGTGAAGGTGTGCGACCCCGCCTGTGGGTCGGGCGCGTATTTGCTCGGCATGTTGCATGAGTTGCTGGAACAAATCGCGTTGCTTCCCGACCCAAACAAGAAATCGCTCTATGAGCGCAAACTCGACATCATCCAGAACAACCTGTACGGCGTGGATAAGGATGACTTCGCGGTGAACATCGCGCGCCTGCGCCTGTGGCTTTCGTTGATCGTGGACTTTGAGGGCGGAACGCCCCCGCCGCTTCCAAACCTGGACTTCAAGATCGAGTGCGGCGATTCTCTGACCGCGCCTGACCCTTCGGGCGGACTCCAGCCTGATATGTTCCGTTATGGACAGGTGCGGGATTTTCTGGCGTTGAAGAACGAGTTCATGGATCTGCACGAGGGTTCGGAGAAAAAGAAGAAACTCGGAAAGCAGATTGACGAGTTGAAAAAGCAGATCGAAGAATGGGCGCACCCGAAAGGCTACGATAAAGAGTCTGATTCGTTCGACTGGCAGGTGGACTTTGCCGAAGTGTTCGCGCCTGAATTAGCGCAAGGCACGTTGGGCGGCAAAATGGCTGGAGTGGTCAACACCACCAAAGGGCAAATGGAATTGACCAATGCGCCGAAAGAAGGCGGCTTTGATATTGTGCTTGCCAACCCGCCGTATGTGCGTCAGGAATTAATCGGCGATTACAAGGATGTGCTCAAACCGCTTTATCCCGAAGTATATAACGGGATGGCAGATTTATATGTGTACTTTTATGCCCGTGCCCACCAGTTGTTGAAAAATGGCGGCTATTCCTGTTTTATTTCTTCTAACAAATGGTTACGTGCGGGTTATGGTGAGAAGTTACGACAGCATTTACTTGATTCTCAAGCCTTCAAATTGGTTGTGGACTTTGGCGAGTTACCTGTCTTTCAAACAGCAGCAACTTTCCCTGCAATTTTTCTCTGGCAAAAACAACCACGCAAAAATAATTCCACCTCATGGGCAGTTGTAAAGAATTTAGAGCAATGCTATGACGAAGGAATTCTCGAACATATAGATAGTATTCGGGAAACCTTGCCTTCCACTCAATTTGGCAAGGATAAGCCCCGCCTTGTTTCTGTATCATCGGCTGGCTTACAGAAAAAGATGGAAGCAAAAGGTCAGCGCCTTGGCGAGTTAATGAATGGTGAAATAAACTTTGGCATAAAGACTGGCTTGAACCTTGCATTCCACATTGACCAAGTTACATTTGACAAATTAGTTAAAGAAAATCCCAAAAGCAAAGAGATTCTCAAACCTATGCTTAGAGGGGATGATGTACGCCATTTTGAAACACATTATCGAAACAATTACTTGGTGTGGACATTTATCGGCGTCGACATGGATAAATATCCCGCTGTGTTTAGACATCTAAAGCAATACGAAAAAGAAGCAAAGAAGCGGTTCGATCAAGGTAAACATTGGTGGGAATTGAGAGCATGTGATTACTACGATAAATTTGAAAAACCAAAGATCGTTTACCCGATAATTGGCAAAGAGCCAAGGTTTGTTCTTGAAGAAGGAAAGTATTTTCTAAACGACAAGACTTTCTTTTTACCGACAGGAGACTGGTATTTACTTGGGATATTGAATTCATCATCTGCATTTGCATATCTGAAAACTGTATGTTCAATACTTGGTGATGAAATGCAGGGCGGTAGGCTTGAATTTAGGTCAATCTATATGGAGCAATTGCCCATCCCCGATGCACCACAAAAAGAACGTGATGCTGTGGCAAAACTGGCAAAGCAGGCGCAAAGTCTGCACACGGGACGGCGCAAACGCGTCGAGAAATTCCTGCGCGAGATCGGGTTGGAGCCTGCCGAATCCACCAGCCGCAATCCGCTGGAGAGTCCGTGGGCGCTGGGGGAAGAGGAGTTCACACGGCGTGTGAAGACCATGAAGACCTCCGAGTTCTCTAAGAACTCGGAGGTCTGGAACTCGGAGGTCTGGAAGGCGTACCAGTCCGCGCGGGAGGAGACGGTGTCCATAACGGAGGAGGCAGTCCGCGTGGAGAGGGAGATTGATGAGAGAGTGAAGGGGTTGTATGGAGTGTAGAAGCGACCGTCCACGAATTTTTCACGAATTCACGAATACGGACAGGCGCTCATTCGTGAATTCGTGGTCACATTCGCGGATGGTTTTTCTACTGGCGGCGAAGGCGAAGAATACTCTGACGGGCACACGTCCGCAGGCGGATACCAGTCAGTTGGAAAGAGAGATTGACCAGTTGGTGTATCAGTTGTATGGACTGACGGAGGAGGAGATCAGGATTGTGGAGGGGAAGGGATGAAGACCGTCCACGAATTTTCCACGAATGCGCGAATGGGGGGCGGGCAATTCGAGAATTCGTGGCTGGAATTCGTGGATGGTTTTTCTACTGGCGGCGAAGCGGGCGAATCCGCAGGCGGATACCAGTCAGATGGAAAAAGAGATTGACCGATTGGTTTATAAATTGTATGGTCTAACCCAAGAGGAAATCGCAATCGTGGAGGGAAAGTAAACCTGTGTGCATGAAAGTCGCTTCGGGCTGGGGGAGGTGAAAAAGCCGTCCACGAATGAAAAACCACGAATAAACGAACACACAGCGCGCAAAAGGGTGTCGCTTTGGGGTGGGGGATGCGAAGCAGTCCACTTCGACACGGCTTCGCCAGTCAACGCAAGGGTTTGGGAGAGATGTGGTGACAAGGAAAACCGTGTGCGAAACTCTTGGCTCACTGGGCTGCTTTTGTGCGTGCGCCGACCACCCTTTTGTGTTCCTCCATGTAGGCGCGTAACAAAGCATTCATCTTTGTCTGGTAGCCGCCGCCTTGTTCCCTGAACCATTCAATAACGTCACTGTCGAGGCGCAGAGTGAGTTGCTGTTTGGTAATTGGTTTAAGCCCGCGCCGAAGGATGCCTTTTGCAAACATTTCAGGCGTCACTTCAGGAATGTCGGAAAGGTCAATGTCGGCGTCGGTCATCGCGTCGAGCCGTTTAAAGTCAGTACCCGATTTCTTTGAAATAAGTGTTTTCTTCATTTTTTGTCGCCTTTCTGGCGGAGATAATTCGAATCACTTCGTTGTCTTCCGTATGAGCAACCACAATCATACGATATTGCAAAAGCCCAAAGGTGATGTGGCGCGTTTCGCCATAGTCAAAGCGTGCATCTTCAATGGTGAAAACATTGCCCTCGAACATGGCTGGGACGTCGGCAAAGTCTATGCCGTGTTTCTTCATGTTGGAGAGCCGCTTGTTTTCGTCCCAGGTGAATTTCATGGTTTCTATTGTAACTACGGTGGGTAACTTCGTCAATGCTCATGGATGGGAACGAATGACGGCGCGCGGGTGGAAGGTCCGCTTCGACAGGGTTTCGACAAGCTCAACCGCCTGCTCAGCGCAAGGCTTCGGGGTGGGGGAGGGTGAAAAGCCGTCCACGAATGAAAACCACGAATAAACGAATGGATGACGGCGCGCGGTTCGAGTATTCGTGAAATATTCGTGGATGGTTTCGGTGTAGAAGGTCGCTTCGTGCTGGGGGACGCGGTGCGGTCCGTTTCGACAGGCTCAACGCAAGGCTTTGGGAGGGGTGTGGGGGGGAAAAAGGATGAAGGATGATAGATATAAGATGAATTGGCGGATATATCTTCTTGGTATAATTACCGTTGTTGAGAAGGAGTTTACCCATGTTGGCGCAAACTGCTCTGAAATATGATGTGGAAGTCAAAAAAGATGGGCAGGTCGAGTTGATCGTTCCATTCCCTGCGGGCGCGCATGTTACTGTCTTTGTAGTGGACACAGGCGATGCCTTTGCCGATTTGCTCTACGCCTCGCAAAGCAGTCTTGATTTTTGGGATAATCCGCTGGACGACGAGGACTGGAATAATGCCTGAGCAAGGGGATATTCTGCTCGTGCCGATCCCGTTTACCGACCTTTCGTCAGATGGTCGCCGGCGGGATGGTCGCCGGCGCGTTCGTCTGGTCGTCGGGGCCGGTTGTGGGAACAGGCGCTGATGTCGGGCCGGCGCACCCTACTGCGCAGGATGCGTCGCTAGAGCAGGCGTCGTCGCAATGGGTTGAACCGCACCACAAGGTAGCAGTGCGCCGCTCTCCGCAGCCGCAGGCCCCGCCGCCGCAGCCCCATGCCGCCGACCAGCTGCATCCTTCGCGAGTAGCCGGACAGCCGGGGGGAGGAATTGAACAGCACGCTGTATTATATCCGCAGGAGCCGGTTGCACAGGTTACAAGGCTTCCGCCTGCAGTAAAGCATTGTGTCAGTGTCTTTGTATAACACCTATTCCCGCACTCTTTTCCACAATCACCAATATCAGGTACTAAACAATCTGATAGACCAGTGCAGGAACCGATCGGCGGGGTCGGCGTCGGATATTGTGCAAACACGCGTGGTCCCCATGCCAGCATGACGACTATGCATGCGCAATAACATATATGGGAAAGAAAAGTTTCCCGACTCATACTTCTACAATATCAGGGCGAATATGAGGAATCAAGTATGGGGAGGATTATTTCCAAAAATCTTCTGGAAGGTTATGAGCACTGATGCTGCTTACAACAGGAATGCCATCCTTCCATACGTTTTTCATTCCCTCTACATCAGGATAAAATGCCAGATGGGGATCAGGATAAATCCGCATCAGATAGACCAAATGCGCAAGCGTTATTTGTCTTAGTGGCGCCTGATTAGCAAGAAGCATCGAATCTCTCATTTCAGTATACCCTATTGGTCTTCCCTCTCCGCAAAGAATTGCCGTAACCACCCTTCCAACTGTTAAGTCCAAACACGCATCCTCTGCGGTTGTTTTATTCCCTTCAAACGGGATAAACAGTTCCGCATAGCGCACAGCATTCCCTTCATACATGCGGACGAGCCCGCCGACAGCAATACGCGGATCAATGCCCGGCAGTCTGAAGAGCATAGTTAAATCCCCCGCAACTCCGGGTATGACGCGGATGCCGACGATTGGTTTCCCGTAAAACTCTTGATGATCTGAAATCTGATCGCTAATCATTAACATCTGTTCATGCGTGCCTAACCCGCCGTTAAACCCATACCCGTACCACGCGGAATAATACCCCCAGTCATACGGAAACTTCTGCAATGGTCCCTGAAATTCTTCCGACGGGACGCGTTTATATAAATAGTCGACGCGCCCCTCGACATATCTCCCCGGCTCATGATGAAAGAGGACAAGATTGTTCATGTCAGTCCTTATGAGTTCGTGCAGGGAAAAGGGGAGGAGCGGGATGTGAGAGAGCATTTGCTCTTCGGTTTCCCCTTCGACGATCGGCCGCCTGTGCGCATACTCGACAATGGCGTTGAGGAGGTCATAGCCGGTGAGCCTGTCGGCGTTTGCAACGCCGTCCGCTTTGAGCGCTTCGTGCCACGCGCGGGTCAGAAACGCGTCAAACTCCGTCTTGTCCGCGTGCCACGGATCCGTGAGAACAGCGTTAAATTGCGTGCGGATATCCGCAGGCCATTCGTTCGGCGGCCGGAGGACGATATCCGTGTAGTTTACTGCTTGCGTCGGCGTTTCGGAAGGAAACGGAGTCTCGGTGGGTGGAACCTCGGTCGCGGTGGGGGTGATCGTCGGCGTTTCGGAGGGGACTGCGGACGCAGTAATTACCGGGCTGGCCGGCGTTGCAAGAATCGTTGGAGGGGGCAATGTGTCCGCTGGTGGTTTTGCAGGTGAGGATATCGCTGAACATGAGGTGAGCAATAGGATAAGGATGAATGGGATAATTTTCGTCATAGTCTCCTCTGTGTCGTCCAAGTGGTATTGAGGGAATCATGGTTTTACCCGCTTCGACAAAGGCTATCTCCTGTGCGCACCCCACTGCGCAGGATGCGTCGCTTGAGCAGGCGTCGTCGCAATGGCTTGAACCGCACCACAAGGTGGCAGTGCGCCGCTCTCCGCAGCCGCAGACCCCGCCGCCGCAGCCCCACTCTGCCGACCAGCTGCATCCTACGCGAGTAGCCGGACAGCCGGGGGGAGGAATGGAACAGCATTTCGTATTATATCCGCAGGAGCCGTTTGCGCAAATTACAAGGGTTCCGCCTGCAGAAGAGCATTGTGTTTTTGTCGTTGCATAACACCCATTCCCGCACCCTTCTCCGCATGGGCCAATTTGAGGTGTGTCGCAATCTGCGTAACCAGTGCAGGAACCTATGTGCGGTGTCGTCGGTGACGGGTATTGCGCGCGCCGCGAGATCACGACAATAAATCGCACGACCAGAAATCGCCTCGAAGCGCGCGATCGGCGAGGCGCCATTCAGCACCAAAAGATCTATCTCGTCCATTCGAAGTCTTTCCTGCAGACCGGCGCGCAAATCGGCGCGCTCATCCAGGGAGGGGATTTCCCGGAACAACACCGCAAGATCCAAATCACTCCCCTCCCTGATCTCACCACCCTGGGCCGAACCGAAAACCCAGGCCGCAATCACGCCCGGGAAATCTTCAATAAACTGCGCCACGGCTTCCCAATCAACCCTTGTTGATATACGCCAGAATCTCGCTGCGAAATTTCTCGAAATCACTCAGACGGCGGTTGACCATCCCGACCAACACTTCATCATCTACACGCTCATAACGATGAACGATGAAATTGCGAAAATTGATCGCCATATCGTCATTATACTCTATCCGCTAAATTTAGACCCAACTTCCTATGCCTCTATCCCTGAACCAACAGCCGCATATACATCCCTATATCTTCGATTTCATCGAATGCCCAGGTAGCCTGGATGATTTCGTCCATCCTGTGAGATGACACCACGCCCCCGGCGTTGGCTCTGAACTTGGCGATGATCTCCTCATCGGACATGGGATTCTGAGGCGACCCCTTGGCGTGGTCCACCTGCGCGGCGTGGATACTGCCCCCGAGGGTGGTAATCTGCACCCGGGCGCGCTTGACCCGCGGGAAGAGGGCGTCGATTTCGGGATCGGCGACCACCTTGATCTTTCCCAACAGATCCCTAATACGCGGGTCGCGCAACTTCTCATCGCTGAACGAATCCGGCAGCACGTTGCCATCCGCGACAGCGACGGCGATGACATACGGCAGCGAGTGATCGGCGGTCTCTTTCGTCTTGGGGGCAAACTTGCTCGGGTCAGAGAGAATATCCGCCCCGCGCGTCGTTGTCTCGACGAGAATCTCGGAAATATCCTCGGCGGCCAGATTATGCTCTCGGCAGACCTGCAGCGCGGCGCTGATCGGCTGGTGGGTCAGCGCCTCGGTGGGGAAGGCCTTGTAGCCGCAGCGCGTGATCATGAAATCCTGCCCCAAATCCTTGAGCAGCCATTCGGGCCGCCACTCGACGTTGTTGACCACTTCGAACAGGCCTTCCTTGCCTTCGATGACTTCCACCGGGCCTTTGTATCCCTCGCGCGCCATCATCGCAGCGATCACCCCGGCCTGCGCAGCCAGCGGATCGGCAGTGTTCTTCATATTCGTAAGGTGCCCGGCCACCACCCCGCCCAGGGTGAAGTGGCTGCTACCGCTGATGCCCACCGCGGCGACCATCTGCTCCAGGTCGAGGTCGTACATGTGTCCAGCCACCAGCGGGCTGACGAACTGCGTCAGGGTGGCGTGATGCCAGCCGACCTCGCGCACGCCCGGCTCGGCGGCGTGACACCAGCGCATCTCGAACTCGTAGGCCAGGATGATGGCGACGAGGGCTTCACGCCCGCTCTTGCCGTTCGCCTCCGCTGCCGCCAGCGCCGCCCCGATGATGTCGGAAGGGTGCGAGGGGTCTTGCTCCCAGTAGATGTCGTTATAATCGAGGGCGCGGGTCAGCAGGCAGTTCATCAATGCCGCGTTGGGGGCGTTGGTGCGCAGGCCGCTACCGATCACCGTGGCCTCGGGCGCGCCGCCCAGCTTCTCGGTAAAGCGGTACATGGCCTGCATATCCTCGTTGTTCACCGCCGCCAGCGCGCAGCCCATGCTGTCGAGTAGGAAACGTTTAGCCTCTTTGATCGCTTCGGGGGGTATGTCTTCGCACTTCAACGTGAGAGCGAATTCCGCCATTTTATGGCTAAGGGATGTCATATCAGTCTCCTAAATTTATTATGGGACGCGGATGAACGCGGACGAGCGCGGAAATTTACATTTATTATCCACGTTTATCCGCGTCCAATTTCTGACGCGTGTACTCGATCAACCCACCCGCCTCGAAGATGTCCATCACGGCCTCGGGCAGCGGGGGGAAGTCGAATATCCCGGCAGCGCAGCGGATTTCGCCGGCGGAGAGGTCAATCTCGATGGTCTCGCCATTTTGGATAGCGTCCACCGCCTCAGGGCAGGTCAGGGCGGGCAGGGCGTTGTTGAGGCAGTTGCGGTAATAAATGCGGGCGAATGATTTGGCGACGATAGCGCCTAATTTGGCCTCGCTCAAACACATCACCGCCTGCTCGCGCGAGGACCCGCAGCCCCAATTCGTCCCGCCGACGATGACATCGCCAGGCAGCATTTCTTTCGCAAAGCGGGGGTCTAAATCTTCCAGAGCGTACTGCGGCATCTCCTTGGGGTCGCTGACGGTATAGGTGTACTTGCCGGGGAAGATCACATCGGTGTTGACGTTGTCGCCGTATTTCCAGACACGGCCTCTTATCATTGACATGGTTACTCCATTTTTTATTGGACACGGATTACACGGATCAACACGGTATTATTTTATAATCCGTGGAATCCGTGTTCATCTGTGTACTATAAATCTTTCGGATGAGTAATCTCGCCCGCCACCGCCGTCGCAGCGACAACCGCCGGGCTGGCAAGATAAACATCGGACTCCTTGGTGCCCATGCGGCCGCGGAAATTGCGGTTGGCGGTGCTGACGCTAACCTCGCCGACTGCGGGAACGCCCATGTGATTGCCCATGCACGGCCCGCAGCCGGGGCTTTCGACCGCCGCTCCTGCTTCGATGAAGATTTCGATATAGCCTGCCTTCAGAGCGTCGAGATAGACCTGCGAGGAGGCCGGGATGACGACCAGGCGCGTTCCGGGGGCGACATTGCGACCTTTGAGAATCTCGGCAGCAGCAGCTAAATCTTCCAGGCGGCCATTGGTGCAGGTTCCCAAAAAGGCCTGATGGGCGCGCGTCCCGGCGACCTGCGAGAGAGGCCGGACGTTGTCCACTGTATGGGGGCAGGCGATCATCGGTTCGATGTCCCCGGCGGCGTAAGTATGACTCTGGGCGTAGACGGCATCCTCGTCGGGCAGGACCAACTCGAAAGGTCGTCTGGCCCGCCCGTCCAAAAAGGCGATCACCTTCTCGTCTGGGGGAACAAAGCTATTTTTCGCGCCCATTTCAGCCATCATATTGGGCAGCACCGCCCGTTGACTCAGGCTCATGGCGCGGATGGCTTCCCCATGCCACTCGACGGATATGTACAACGCCCCATCCGCGCCCAGGTCGCCGATGACTTTTAGCGCCAGGTCTTTGGCGGTCACGCCGGGCTGGAACTGGCCTTCGACGGTGATCTTCATGCTCTCGGGGACGCGCAGCCACAATGAGCCGACCGCCCAGATGGAGGCCATCTCCGAGCGGCCAATGCCGGCCGCGAATGCGCCCATGACGCCAGCGTGGGGCGTGTGCGAATCCGAGCCTAGCACGACCTCGCCGGGCAGCGCCAACCCCTCCTCGACCAGCACCTGATGACAGATGCCGCGCCCGACGTCGAAGAAGTTTTCGATGCCCTGCTCGGCGACGACCTGGCGGATCACCCGGTGGTTCTCGGCGTGTTTGGTGGTCGGCGCCGGGGCGGCGTGGTCAATGAAAATGGCGTGCATCTCTGGGTCGAAGACGCGCCGGCCACCCATCTCCTGGAAGATGCCGTAGATGGGGGCGGTGTTGTCGTGCGAGAGGGCCACATCGGGCGTGATCTCGACGATCTGGCCAGGGACGGTGTGCGAAAGCCCGGCTTTTTTGGCAAGTATTTTTTCGGCAAAAGTTTGTGCCATGTGCAACTCCGTTGCAGTGGTCAGTTGCCAGTTATCAGTGAGCGGTAAACAGCAAAAGAATTGATGACCGGTCACTGCCTACTGCTCACTGCCCACTGATCTGTAATCTACTCTTGAAGGGCAAGAAGGTCATAAAGTCGGCATGATGGACGATATAGGCCTCGGTGGTGCGTACAACCAGATCGCCCTCTGCGGCGTGGGCGGCGATGATGTGGCAGACTTCGGGGGGCAAGCCGCACTCCTCTGCCAGCGAAACGCCGGAGAAGGGGTGGCGCAGGTATTTACCGTACGCACCCTGGAAGGAATTACCATTTTCGTCGAGTTCATATTCCAGCAGCTTGCCGACATCGGCCAGGATCGCCCCGGCGATGACCACATCGAGGTGGATGGGCAATTCGTCGCCGAAGAATTCGATCATTTTCAGGGCAGCGTCACGGGCAATATGCACCACGGCGCGTTTGTGCGCCATAAAGCTGACCTTTAAATCCGGCCTGGCCAGCAGGGTGAAGGGAATGCGCCCCAAATCCTCGGGGGTGAGCACGCTGCGCTCAAGGGCCAGCTCCCAGGTTTGGACGGTCTTCTCCCGCAGATCAGGGTCCTCGATCCAGGCCAGTTCTGGCCAGAGTTCGTTGATGTCCATAGGTACCTTCCATACATAGAAATCAACGCAGAGACGCGGAGACGCAGATTTTTTATTATCCTTCTCCGCGTCTCTGCGCCTTTGCGCCTCTGCGTTTTTCACCTCAACTTCGCAATGATGGCGTCAGTCATTTGGGTGGTGGAGGCAGCACCCTGCTGCAGAACTTCGGGCCTGCCGCGCATTTTCATCATGTCATAGGTACGCACTTTACCTTCAGCGACAACTTCAGCAACGGCGTTGCGGATGAGGGCTGCGGTCTCCGTCTCGCCGATATGATCGAGCATCATGCAAGTCGAGAGGATCATGGCGATGGGATTGACGATCGAGATTTCGTATTCGGCGTATTTTGGGGCCGAGCCGTGAGTCGGCTCGAAGATGGCTACCTCTTCGCCGATGTTGGCGCTGCAGGCGAAACCCAGGCCGCCTACCAACCCGGCGAAGCCATCCGAGATGATGTCGCCGAACATATTGCCGGCTACGATCACGCCGTAGTCTTCGGGGTTCTTGGTCAGCCACATCATCTGGGCGTCAATGTTAGTATCCCACAGGGCGACGCCGGGGTATTCTTTGGCGATCTGTTTCCCCAGGGCCAGCATCATGCCCGAGGTCTCGCGGATCACGTTGGGCTTCTCGCAGACCGTCACCGACTTGTACCCGAACTCCCTGGCGTGTTCGAAGGCCGCACGTAAAATTCGCTCGGTGGCCCGGCGGGTGAAAATGCGCGTCGAAATCGCCAGTTCTTCGCGCGGCGCGCTGCCGAAATTCTGCTGGAATTTGGGATGCGACATCAAGGCTTCATACACCAGATCAGGCGGATTGCTCCACTCCACGCCGCCGTACAGGCATTCCGTGTTCTGCCGGAAGACGACCACATCCACCTCCGGCTCTTCCACGCTGCCATCCGCGCCGCGGCGGATGAAGTTGAGCGGGTTGCCCTTGAAAGTCCGGCAAGGGCGCACGCACTTATCCAGGTCGAAGTGCTGGCGCAGGCCAACGATCGGCGAGAAGTAGACCAGCCCCTGGCCGCGCAGTTCGGGGGCTAACTCCGCGTCGGCGTCGGATTTCGGTTTGGAGGTGATGGCCCCAAACAGGCCGATCTTGTGCTTTTCGAGCAGATCAATCGTGCGCTGGGGAAGCGGATTGCCTTCCTTACACCAGAATTCCCAGCCGATATCGGCGTGGACATATTCGGCTTCGAAGCCTGCTGCATCCAGCACCCGGATCGCTTCGGGGAGTACGGCATTTCCAATCCCGTCGCCGGGCATGGAGACGATGGTTCGTTTGGGCATAGTTTGATCTCCTAAATTTCTTATCGATATTCAGCCGAAAAAAGGGGTGTGGGGGTGCTATGCAACCCCACACCCCTTTTTTCGGAACTACTTTTTAACTTGCCTCACCACATCAATCACCGTCCCGTCCACCCACTTGATAGCGGCGATGATCTTGTCGGTAAACTGCGCCGGTTGGGGCGCGCCGCAAATGCGCTCGGCTTCTTCCTTCAACTCGTGGATGGTTTTGATGGGCAGGCCTGAATCCTTCGTCGCTTCGATCAAATCCCTGCGCAGCGGATTGATGGCGATGCCGCGTTCGGTGACGATGACATCAATCAACTCGCCTGGCCCACAAATCGTCGTGACCTCGTCTCGGATCACCGGGATGCGGTCGCGGAAGAGCGGGATAGGCAGGACGACGGTCTTGCCGAAGAGACAGTTCTGCCAGCCGCCGATGCCGTGCAACAGGTAGCCATCCGAATGCGTGACCACGTTGCCGTTGAACGCCACATCCACTTCGGTGGCGCCCAGGATGACCACGTCAATCATCGAGGCGAAGTTGCCCTTGCCGTGATAGTTGTAGCTGGTGAAGGGGCTGGTGTTTACGTGGTTGGGATTCTCGCGCATCGAGCGCACACCTTCCAAATCGAAGGTCTGGCCGTCGAGGATAGTTTCCACCAGGCCATCTTCCATCATCTGGACGAGGTACTGGTTGCTCCCGCCGCGGGCAAAACGCGCCTTGATGCCTTTCTCCCGCATGATCTCCCCGAAGTAGTTACCAATCGAGAGCGCCGTGCCCCCCGCCCCAGCCTGAAACGAAAAGCCATCCCGGATGATCCCGGCGGCCTGGCAGAATCTGGCGGTCAGTTCGGCGATATACAGGCGGTCGGGGCTTTTGGTGATCTGAGTCGTGCCGGAGACGATCTTCTCAGGGACGCCGATCTGCTCCATCTCGACGACGATGTCCACGTTGTTGCCCTGAATTTGCCAGGGGATGCACGGGAAGGGCACCAGGTTATCGGTGACGACGATGACATTATGGGCGTACTGCGAATCGGCCAGGGCAAAGCCCAGCAGACCGCAGGCCGAGGGGCCGGTGAGGCCGTTTGCGTCCCCAAAGGGGTCAGCGGTCGGGGCGGCGATGACGGCGATGTCAATCACCACTTCGCCGTCCTGCACCGCCTGATAACGCCCGCCGTGCGAGCGCAGCACCCCCACGCCGCGCATTTTCCCTTCGGATGCGAAGCGCCCCAACGGGCCGTTCATGCTGCCCTCGATGTGGTGGATGGTGCCGTCTTCGAGATATTTAATCAGCGGCGCGTGGCAGGGGAAGGAAGCCGATGGGAACCAGACCAAATCCCTGACGCCCATTTCAGCGGCGATGTCGAAAATCTGGTTGGCGACCAGGTCGCCGTCCCGGAAGTGGTGGTGCGTCGAGATGGTCATACCATCCCGCAGCCCGGCCTTAATCAATGCGGCCCTCAAATCGGGCATGCGTTTGTCGCCGTCGGCTGGGTAATCGGCGCAGGTGCGGATGGGCGGGCCATATTTGCGCCCGCTGGTCTTGTAGCCGTGCGGCCCCTGGAAGGGGATGACGGGTTGGCCGTTGATCTCGGTGGGGATCATGCGCCCCACGGCGTTTTTGACAAATTCTGTAGTCATATTGCTTTTCTTTCAATTTGGACGCGGATAAAAGATAAAAAAATCCGCGTTTATCCGCGTTTATCCGCGTTCAATCTCCAATCTTGAGATAATTTACCGGAGCGGATGGCGAGGTCAATGGTGCGCTGGGCGCGCTTGACCACGGGGGGATCGATCATCTTCGAGCCGAGGGAGACCACGCCCAGCCCGAGGCGGGTTGCCTCGTCGAACGCTTTTACGATTTTCTGGGCTTTTTCGATCTCCTCCGAGGTGGGCGCGAAGGCCTCGTGGAGCACCTTGATCTGCCGGGGATGGATGCAGCCCATCCCGTCGAAGCCCAGCGATTTCGACTCCAGCACTACAGCGCGCAGGGCTTCCATGTCGGAGACATCCGAGAAGACCGAGTCGATCGGCTGCACCCCGGCGGCGCGGGCAGCGTTGACCAGCGCGCTTCGGGCGTGGAAGCTCTCGCGCCCCTCGTTCGTGCGCGGCGCGCCTAGATCGGCGGTGTAATCTTCCAAACCGATTGCCAGGGCCGCCACGCTCTCGACTGCCGAGGCGATATCGTAGGCATTGACCACGCCCAGGGCGCTCTCGATGATCGGCATCAGGTAGATGGGCTGTTCCACGCCGTGTTGGGCGGCAATCTCTTTGATGCGGGCATCCACCTGTTCGACCTGTTCGGCAGATTCACACTTGGGGAGCAGGATCAGGTTCGCGTAATGGGGCGCAACAAAGTCCAGGTCGCCCAGTCCCATCGGGAGTTGGTTGATGCGCACCATGCGCTCTGCGCCGTAGAAGTCCACCTGACGGAGGGCATTCCTCACCAGATAGCGGGCCTCTTCTTTTTTATCGGGGGCAACCGAATCTTCCAGATCGAGGATGATACCATCCGGCTGGTGAATCCCGGCGTTAAGCATCAGCTTGGGTGTGTCCCCAGGCAGATAGAGGCGCGAGCGGCGGTAGCGGTCTTTGGTAGTAACGTGGCGGTTTTGGGGCAACATCTCCGGCCAAAACTCTTCGTCGGAGTCGATCGCCTGATGAATCGCCGCTTCGATGCGCGCCGCCAGCACGAAATCCAGCGCGCCGCTATCTTCGATGCTCATGCGGGCGTTTTCGATACAAAAGTGCGCCAGTACGTCGTGCGCCAGCGCGTGGATCGCCTGGCCGTACAAAATCCCCACTTTGCTCGTGAGGTCTATGACGATGCCCCCGCTTGAAGTCAATTCTAGGGTCACGAAACAATCCGAGCGGATGTCTGGCCCTTTGTTCCCAGCAGAGTGTATTTTGCTCAAGTTATCCTCCAATGACATATATCTACTCACTGAGTCTACTGAAAAAACTACGAGTACAGGATTCGGGGCGGATTATATGGGCTGGAATACATTACACGATAAACTATCGATTCGTCAAGTGACAACTTACGATATCAACAGACGCCGATCAACCGATTTGTTGGTGGGAACAGGCCCACATACGCGCATATAAACCATTGCCGGATAAGAGGCTACGATGAGCGCCCCGTTCGACGATCTGTCCCTGACGCAGCACCAGAATTTCATTCATCCAATCCAGTTCAATCAACTGATGGGTAATAATGATTATGCTGCGTCCGGTGGAGATTTCCTGCAATGACTGCATGAAAGCTCGCCCGGTGAGTGGGTCGAGGTGCGCGGTGGGTTCATCCAAAAGCAGGATGGGGGCGTCCTTGAGCAGGGCTCGCGCCAGAGAAAGTCTCTGCCGCTCGCCTCCGCTGAGTTTGAGGCCTTGTTCGCCGATCCTGGTGTCGTAGCCATCGGGCAGCGAAAGGGCGAAATCGTGGATTTGGGCTAGCCGGGCTGCATGGGCAATCTGCTCGTCGGTCGCGCTGGGCTGGGCGATGAGCAGATTCTCACGCACGCTGGCGTTGAAGAGGTGGGTATCTTGTGAAACAACGCCGAAGAGGGCGCGCACATCATCCTGGCGATAGGCGCGCAAATCGCGCCCCCCCAACAGTATTTCCCCATCCCGAAATTCCCAAAATCGCAACAAAAGGCGGAGGATGGTTGTTTTTCCTGATCCGCTGGGGCCGACGATCGCGAGGGATTTGCCGTGAGGCAGGTTAAAGGAAATTCGATGGAGGGTGGGGATTGGTGATTGGTGATTGGGTATTGGGTATTGGAATGAGAGGTGCTTGACTTCGATGTCGGCATATTGGGGTGGGAGGAGAGGGTGGAGAGGATCGCTGACCTCGGGGCTGGCGTCAACGATCTCGAACAGGCGGCGGGCGGCTGCGACGTTCTCATCCAGATGCTGGGCCGCTTCGGGGAGAGGGGTGGTCGCCTCGAAAGCAGAGAGAGCGATCAGGGCAATGGCAGCCAGATAGACTCCCTCGATCTGGCCGCTGCTCACAAGAGGAATCGCGCACACCAATACCGTCCACATGCCCAGGTTGGTCAGCAGGGTCATCAACGCAGAACGTATACCAGCGATCAGGGTGGATCTCTTTTGCGTCTGGGCCAGCGCATCCCCTAAATCCTCAACAAGGTGGATTTGGTCGCCAGCGCGCCCAAAAGCCAGCAAATCCGCCATCCCCTGGAGGCCATCGGCCAGGGCAACGTTCAACGCTGCGCGCAGGCTGATTAGATCTCGTCCCACGCCGCGAGCGAGTCCGTGTGTCAGGCAGGGGAGCAGGAACCCCGCCAGGGCCAGGAAAATCCATAAGACCAGCGTCAATCGCCAGTCATAGCGCGCCAGCCATCCCCCAGCCAGCAAGGCGACGCACAACGCCACAAGGGGCGGGGCCAGGGCGCGGATGTAGAGGTTCTGCAAGGTTTCGACGTCGCTGATCACCCGGCTCAATACGTCGCCGCTGGGGATGAATTGCTGCCGGGCCGGAGCCAGGGGTTCGAGCTTTTCATAGAACCAGACCCGCAGGCGAGCCAGCACGCGGAATGTGACCTGGTGAGAAACCAGGCGTTCCAGATAACGAAAGACGCCGCGAGCGACGCCGAAAAAGCGCACGCCGACGATTGGCACCTGCAGGACGGCAATCGAGGGATGCAATGCGGCGGCGGATATGATGTAGGCCGATGTTCCCATCAATCCGAGGCTGCTGGCGATGGCAGCAAAACCGAGCAGGACGGAGAGGACAATCCAACGCCAGGAGCCGCCCAAGAGATGAAGCAAGTTTTTGGCATTGGGTGGAGATTGGAAGTTGGAAGCTGGTGGTTGGAAGTTGGCGGTTGGAGGTTGGATGGTCGGGAGATGGCCTTGTGGAGGAGGTGAAACCTGCGACCGATAGCTTCCAGGCCGTAACTCGCCAACCATCCTGGCGTAGAGAGGGTTCTGTTCGAGAAGTTCGGCGTGCGTGCCTTGGGCGACGATGCAGCCAGCATCGAGAAGCAAGATTTTATCGGCCTGAGCGACGGTGTGCAGTCGGTGGGCGATGATCAGCGCAGCGCGGCCTTCCAGGAGCCGATAAGTTGACTCCTGGAGTTGGGCTTCCAGTTCGGGGTCGAGGTGGGAGGCAGGCTCATCCAGGATAACGAGGGGGGCGCCCATCAGGAAGGCGCGCGCCAAAGCTATGCGTTGGGCCTGTCCTCCGCTGAGGCGCGCCCCGCGCTCACCGATAATTGTTTCATAGCCAGAATGTATCTGGACTTTTGGGGACGCGGATGAACGCAGATGAACGCGGATTTTATTGTTATCGTATCCATCCGTGGGCATCCGCCCTAATCCATGTCCCATTTCGATGATAAAGTCATGCGCATGAGCGGCCTGGGCAGCGGCGACGACTTCATCCATGCTGGCGTCGGGGCGCGCCAGACGAATGTTGGCGGCGATTGTGTCGTTGAAGAGGTAGGGGCGTTGGGGAAGCCAGGCGACCTCACCCTCTCCCCGCCGTCTGACGCCCACCTCTCTCTCCCTCCCCGATAAGGGAGGGGGGGGGCAGGGGGGCAAGGGTGAGGTGATCTCCCCCTGCGTGGGCTGGATAAATCCCAACAACAGGTGTGCGATCGTCGTTTTGCCTGCCCCGCTGGGACCGACCAGGGCGACTTTTTCACCAGGTTCGATGGTGAAACTGACATTCCGCAGGGCAACGCGGCCATCGGGGTAGACGTAGGAGACGTGGCTGAAGCAGACAGAAGACGGAGGGCGGGGGACCGATTTCCTCGGTCGTTGGTCATCGGTCATCGGTCTGTTGTCAAGCACTTCGAAAATACGTCCCGCGGCGGCGACTCCAGCCATGCCGGCGTGGAAGCGCGCCCCCAACATGCGCAGGGGCAGATAAAACTCCGGGGCCAGGAGCAAAACGAAGAAAGCCTCTTCGAAGGCCAGTCGTCCGTACAGCAGGCGCAGGCCGATCTCCACAGCGATCAAAGCGGTGCTGAGGGTGGCAACCATCTCCAGAACCAGCGCCGATAGAAAGGCGACGCGCAGGACGCCGAGGGTTGTGCTGCGGAAACGATCGGCGACCTGTTTGATCGCCTCGATCTGCTCCCGGCTGCGCCCCATCAGCTTGAGCGTGGTCAGGCCCTGCAGCACATCCAAGAAATGGGCGCTCAAATAGCTGAGAGATTTCCATTGTCGCCGGGTCAAGGCGTCGGCCAGGCTGCCGATCAGGATCATAAAGACAGGGATCAGCGGGGCGGTTACTAGGAGTACTACTCCAGATAGGACATCACGCGGAAAAACGAAAAGCAAGAAGGTGAGCGGCAGCAATGCTGACAAAATCAATTGCGGGAGATACCCGCTGAACCATGCATCCAGGGCTTCGATGCCTTCTACAGCGATGTTGATCAACTCCCCGGTGCGCTCGCCGCGCACATAGTTCGGCCCCAGGCGGATCATATAACGGTACAGGCGCACACGTAGAGTGGTCTTCACACTTTGAGCCAAGTGTCCGGCACTGACCTCGCTTAGCAAAGCCATGAGAGCACGCCCGATAATTACCACAAAAAGTATCTGCAGTGTGGGGAAAATCTCATCAAGCCCTTGAGCACCAAGAAAAGCGGCATTAACGCTCTGGCTGAGGAACCATGCCTGACCAATGGTCAACAAACCTGTCGAAAATCCAGCAAAGATCGTGCCAATGAGCGCTGTGCGGCTGTTGCGGGCAAGCTTAATCAGACGTTTGTCGATCATGATGGAATTATAAGCTGATAGAGACACTCAAGCCAAAATAAAAGCGTGCAGGGTTGTACCAGCCCACACGCTCTTATTATCGGCTAACAATTCGATCCAACGGATCAGTAAATCAAGGTTTCGGGATCTGCTTCGACGCGTTGGCGAAAAACCCGATACGTCCAGATTTGGTAGATCAACACAATTGGGACGAAAATCGCCGCCACAATGGTCATCACCTTCAGCGTGTACGGTGAGGCCGCCGCGTTTTGGATCGTCAGGCTGAAAGCCGGATCGATACTGGAGATCAAGATTCGGGGGAAAAGTCCAGCAAAAACCATGACGGTGGCAAAGACAACCGTCAGCGAACCCATGATAAAAGCCCAGCCATCCTTGCCGGTCTTGTTGAACCAACCCGAAAGCAGAAGCGCAACGGCGGCCAACAAAGCCGGGATCAGGCCGTTGACGCCGGATTTGGTCAGGATGTCGGTTTCGAAGAAAGTCCAAATCACGAAGGCAACTGTCAGGGCTGTGGCAAGGCCCCAGGCTTTCGAGCCCATCGCTTTCGCGCGGGCGGCTATATCGCCTTCGGTCTTCAAGGCCAGGAAGTTTGCGCCGTGCATGGTGAAGAGAGCCACGAAGACCAGTCCACCCAAAATCGAATAGAGATTGAGCAGCGGGATCAGGCCGCCCCAGTAGTTCATGTGGGCGTCAATGGCGAATCCGCACATCAGGTTGCCAACCGTCAGGCCCCAAAGCAGCGCCGGCAAGAACGAGCCGACGAAAATAGCCCAATCCCATCGGTTGCGCCAGGCGGGATCGTCTCGCAGGCTTCGATATTCGAAGGCTACGCCGCGCAAAATCAGCGCCGCCAGCATCAGGATCAGCGCCAGGTAGAAGCCGCTGAACAAAGTCGCGTACACATGCGGGAACGAGGCGAACAAGGCCCCGCCAGCGGTAATCATCCAGACTTCGTTGCCATCCCAAACCGGGCCGATGGTATTGATGATGGCGCGGCGCTGTTCGTCTTTTTTCCCCAGGAAAGGCAGCAGGATGCCAACACCGTAATCGAAGCCTTCCAGGAAGAAGAATCCCGTAAAAAGTACAGCAACCAGGACAAACCAGACGGTATTCAGATCCATGATGATTTCCTCCAAAAGCTACTCATCCGCTGCGATAGCCGTTTTGCCGATCTCGACATCGCCCGCGCCGTATTCGAGACCTAGTTTGATGGCGATGATGGTCAACACAGTGTAGAGTAGGGTCATCAAGCCCAGCGATAGGACAATATTCCAGGCAGGGACATTGGGCGAGACCGCCTGTTCGACTTTCAGAAGGCCGTAGACGATCCACGGCCAGCGACCGGTCTCCGCCAGAATCCAACCCGCGGTGGCGGCCAGGTAGGGCAAAATCGCAGAGTAGGTTACGGCTTTCAGGAAGACTTTGCGTTCGTCCAGACGATGGTCTCTGCTTAAAAATACGCCGAGCAGGGCGATCAGCGCCATCAAGCTGCCAGACCCGACCATGACGCGAAAAGCCCAGTAATTCAGGGCCACAGGTGGGATGTAGTCGCCGGGGCCATATTCGGCCTCTGCTTTTGCAACCAGGCCTTTGATGCCTTCTACTTCACCGGTGAAATTATTGTAGGACAAGAAGGAGAGCATGTAAGGGATGGCGATGTCGAAAGCGTTGGTCTGCTGCTCTTCATTGGGGATGGCAAAGAGAGAGAGGCTAGCCGGCCCTTCGGTTTCCCAGAGAGCTTCGGCGGCAGCCATCTTGAGAGGCTGATGCACGACCAGGAACTGCCCTTGGAAGTGGCCGATCGCACCTACAAGGACAGACCCAATCAGCCCAAAGATGGCCGCCATGCGAAAGGCGGGGCGGAAGAAGTTCGCCTCATGCTTACGCAGCAGATGCCAAGCGCTGAAAGCCATGACTACGAAGCCCGCCAGCGAGACGCCCGCTGCGAGGACGTGGGGAAATTGGAAGATCACATTGGGGTTGAAGACCAGAGCGGCGAAATCAGACATCAACGCGCGTCCCGACGCGGGATCGAGCATATAACCCTGGGGATGCTGCATGAAGGAATTGGCGATCAAAATCCACAGCGCGGAGATATTCGCGCTGAACGCGACCAGCCAGATTGTGGCGAGATGCACCTTCTTGGAGAGCTTCTCCCAACCGAAGATCCATAGTCCGATGAAAGTC
>VGOC01000051.1 GCA_016865865.1 Chloroflexota bacterium | reverse complement strand
TCATGGCGCACCTCCTCGGAAAATCGTTTTCTCAAACCAATCTTCCCAGAATGTCGCCTTTCTTTCAACTCCTCTTTTCGCTCATTAGGCTACCAACTGATTTTAGTCACACTCAATTCTTTTTCCCAGGCTTTTGGGATGACGCCCCGGTTTTCGATATTCAACTCCGTCGTCATCCCCAAGCGTCGCTCGACGGATCCCAGACGAGCATTCAGGATTTCGAACAGATCAACATGCTCTTCCGGCGTCAACTGTAATTCGTAACACAGCAGGCGCATCTCCTGAAGGGCCTGGCGGGCGCTGTCTTCCAGCATCGCCAGGGAAGCAGCCAATTTCTCGCGCCGATTCTCGCGATGAAGTAGCTGGGCTGTCTCCGCAGAGAGAATCAAACTATGCAGTGATTGTGTCATCGAATCGTGCAGGTCGCTTGCTATTCGGCGGCGCTCCTGAAAGGTGGCCAAATCCAGCATGGCTTTTTCGGCTCGCTTTCGCTCGGTGATATCCCTGTGGATAGATAGGGAATACAGCAAATTACCCTCCCGGTCTCTCACCGACCCGGAGCTGAGCAGAACCGTGCGGCGCTCCCCTGCCTTCGAGATGATGTCAAGCTCTTCATTGAGCAGCTCGCCGTTCTCTTTCCAGTTTTTCCAAAGCTGTTGCGCTGTCGCTCTCGACTCAGGGGCAAAGATGATATCGCGCGGTTTACCCACCAGGTCTTCGAGACTGTAACCCAAGATGTTCAACGCGGCGGGGTTCGCATCGAGAATGACGCCTTCCTGAGAGATGATAAAGCAATAATCCGGTTCGTACTCGAAGAATCTCCTGAAGCGCTCTTCGAGGTCGGTCACCAATTCTCTCAACCTGACGACCATCAGGTTGAAAGCGTTGGTCAAGTAGCCAATCTCATCCTGATACTGAATGGGGATCGCTACATTCAGATCGCCAGCTTCCATCTGCCGCACCCCGGCGGTCAATGCATTAAGGGGGTTGACAAGCGACAATCGAAGCAGTTGAGGCAGCAGCAGCAAAAGCGAAATACTACCGCCGATCATCACCCACGTCAAAGGACGGATGAATTCATGCAGATAGCGCCGGAAATCCAATTGGAAGTTTTCGATGATCGCCAATTGACCCTCCGGGCGCGGCCAGGTCAATGGGGCTACGCTGGCGTGAAGCGACTCCCCCTGGCCTGGGATTACCCCACGCAACCAGGGATTGGCAGATGGGGTCGCATCTGGGTCGAAGGTAAATGGCAAAGGCAACCCGTTGTAGGTGATATCGAAAACGCCGTCCCGATAGAGAACGACCTGGAATGTAAAGATCGCCTCTGGCCGATACACGGCGGGCAGATGATCCCAGGTGACGATCAGCCGGCCTGTATCCGCGTCGACCCGAACGTACAACCCACCGTCCGATAGCGTATTAAGCTCGATCATCAGCGGGAAGATGGCCGGGAATCTGGCGCAACAGTTCTGCATATTGGGCTGATAGAATAGTTCACCCATGCTGATGACCCCCGAATTGGCGGCATAGACCTCGGTATGGGTTTGCCCATAGAAGGGAAAAGTATAATTTATTTTGTGATAGCGATTCTCGCTGAAAGGATTGACTTCCACTCGATCTCCCAAAGCGGTTTCGAAGGAAAAGTCAACCTCGGTCACATCGTACCCGCCAGAGGCGTCCGGTATAAAGCGCAGGGTCTGATGATCGGTCAGATGGGGACGATACGTTTTGATGTGGGAGGGCGCGATGACCCAACCCACCAATCCCAGCAAGGCCATATACAATGTCAGGACAAGCAGCGACAACTTCGCCAACACGGATGATCCACCCGGAATGTGATTGATATAGCTGGAGGCAAATGTCCACATCGCTATCAGAATACCGATCGAAAGCGAGGTGTTGTAGAACGTGGTCGAGACGATAGAAAACGAGCGCCAAATATTGACCAGACTCAACACAAACAGGACCGTAAAGGTCAACACAAAAGAGCGGGCGCCGCGGGCCTCCGCTCCCTCCGGCTTCCAGAGTTTGACCATCCAGTTGACCGCGCGAGGATCAGCGTCAACGATCTGGCGTAGAAAGGCAAAAACAACCCATACGAAAACCAATGCCAGCGCACGATCATATCCAGGGGAGCGATATAGAACGGACCCCCTCTCGAGCAGCGCAATATAGCGGTTGACCATGAACTGCCCTTCCCAGAACAGATAGACCCCGCTGGCCGCCAGGCTGGCGTAAGCTTCCCATTTGCGGTGTGAATACAAACAGGGAAAGTGGTAGGCAAACTGTAAGATAAGAACCAACGCCAGCGCCAAAATGGTATTTTCCGCATACACTGCCAGCAAGCGCGGGAAGGGCGAAAGGGCGGCATCCAGGAACAACAGCCCGATAAAAATGGTAACCGTAGCAAAAAAACTGGCGAGTAGAACCTGGGGCGCGGTCATCTTTTCTCGGCGTCGTGCCAGGAAAAAGGTGATGACCAACGCGAGGATGAATTGGGTCAGGAAACTGATCGAGGCGGGGGTGAGGTAGATGGAGGACATCAGCAAAGTTCCGACTACACTGACGAGGAAAAACCTGTAACCCCCATTATACACTGGAAAGGTACCTTCTCAATAACTTGGGGGAAGATGGGGGGTGTGCGGGCGGCTTCGCCGCCCGCACACCCCCCGCCCCCCTTATTATTGAGATGATACCCGGAAAGAGACCCGCGTTTTCATGCGGGCTTGATCGCAAACATCAGCATCTGGCGCGCCAGGGCGCGGATCTCTGCCTCGGTGTTGGCCTTAAGTCCGCCGAGCGACATGACCGCCCGGGCGTAGCGCGGGACGCGCTCCAGGTAGCGCACCATCCGTTCTTCGGCCTCCTCGGGCGGCAGCGATTCGGCGCGGGCGGCGAATTTCCGCCTCCCCACCTGGGCATGGAAATGTGAAACACGGAGTGTCCCCTCTTGCGACACTCCACTACGTTACGTGTCGCACTACGATTCGATTTGAAGCAAGGCGTATCTTCGACAGCGCCGGGAGAATTGTACCCGAAAACATGGACGAGACATACGACCGCATCAACAGCCTGAAATAGTCTTCAAAGCTACTTTCACCCCCATCCTCTCCATTTCCTTCATCAACCTGACCGGCTCAACCAGGTGGCCCATCATCCACAGGCCAGGACGGCGAGCAGAGCCATCCAGGTATTGCAGCAGATAGGCGACCACCGGGATGGCGGTCAACTCGTAGCCGTCGGTATGCGAGACGCTGGCCTGCACTTTGGCTGGTTCCCCGTCTTTCAGGCCGGAGGCCTGTGCCTGGAGTTCAACCCGATACGGCGGCCCGGGCAGATTCATCATGCCCCACCAGAACAATCTCCCCAGCGGACGGATGCCGCGCTGCGGAAAGAGTTTCAGCCCAGCCATCACGACCAGGTTGATGACCCAGTCCAGCAGCCAATGCGTCTCGGAGATGTAGAAGCCGATCTCTTTCAACGAGGGGTACATTTCAGGCAGGGGGCGCATTTCCTCGAAGAACATCGAGTAGCAGTTCTTAACGCCGATGTCGCCGCCGAAGTCGAATTTGCGCATGTCGAACGAACTGGCCTTCGTCCATTGACCGTTCTTGAATACCTGCGCCTGGTATTCCTTGAAAACTTCCATCAACTCGTTCACCGAATCGGCATAAGGCAGCTTGCTGCCGCCCATATTGAGGTAACCGGCAGTGACGGCGTTCTCGATGACATCCAACTGGGAGGCGACGTAGCGCACCAGCGCGGCGGGCAGGCCGGGATGGAATCCGGCCTCGGTGACGAAACAGCGCCCGGCTGCTTCGATTTCCCCCGCCAGCGATCCCAGGAAGGCGAATTTCTTCGCCGAGATCTGCACATCGAGATAATCCACGCCCGCTGCGAGCGCGGAGCGGATGACCGTCTCGTATGGCGCGGAGGTGAGCGGCGCGGCGACCAGCAGCAGGTCGGCGCCGCGCAGCGCCGCTTTCAGGGAAGCCGCCTCGGCTGCATCGGCGCGCCGGGCGGTCACGCGATCGCCCTCGAAATCCGCATTCAATTGATCAGCCAACGCCTGCGCTTTTTCGAGCGTGCGTCCAGCCAGGATAATTTCGGCTTGCGATTGGGAGAGTAAGTGGCGGGCGAGCGACCGGCCAGTGTAGCCTGCCCCGCCGAGGATGAGGATAGTAGACATCAGCGCCTCCGTAGATTTTCCGCAGGGAGCGCAAGGATCGCAGAGATTGTTCTCCGCGTTCTCCGCGTTCTCCGCGCTCTTCAGCGGCTAGTCGTTTCCTGTCGAACAGGAAACTGCTTGAATTCGTTCAGATCGCGCGGCTTGGGTCGAAATACTGAAACTCGCGTACGACCTTCAGTATAACCCGCGCTGATGTTTTCGGGAAGGTGTTTATTGCACGCAGCTAGTATGACAGCGCAAGGTTAGAAAATAAGCAAGAACTGTAAGCGGATTTCGGGAATGGGTTTAGCGGATTCAACTACACAATCCGTTCAATCCGCTCCAAAAATCCGCTAACAGATACGCTTCTAAACAGACATTGCGCTGTAATACTAGTATTACAGCGCAAGGTTGAGCTTGATGGATGAAAAATAGCGAATAGGAAAGGACATGGTAACCTTCTCCAAAACACGATCAAGTGAAAGGAGAACCGAGTTGCCATGTCCACAGAAATTGTAACCGATATTTGCCCGCCGCCGGAATGGAATTTGGCTGAGGAAGATATTCATCAAATGGTTGCCGAACTCGAGAGGTACTATCAAGATTTTAGACCAGCCTTTGAGCGCAGCGATCAAGCTGCCCACGGATGGGTGTATCTGAAAGGTCTGCTGAGCGACCTGCCGCGAAAAGTGACCGAACGGATCGCTTTGCGGTTTGGGGTGAATGTGCGCAGTCTGCAACACTTCATCGGGCAGAGTCCCTGGTCGCATGAAGATCTGCTGAGGAGGCATCAAGCGGGCGTGGTCGAAACCTTGGGCGAAGCGGACGGCGTTGTGCTGGTGGATGAGTCGGGGATGGTGAAGCAGGGTGCGCATTCAGTGGGGGTGGCCCGGCAATGGTGTGGTTCGGTGGGTAAAGTAGCCAATTCGCAGGTGGGGGTCTACCTGGGATATGCCAGCCGCAAAGGTCATAGTTTTTTGGAGGCTGGTTTGTACTTGCCGGAAGAGTGGTTCGAGGAAACGCACCAGTCCCTGCGTCAGGTTTGCGGCGTTCCGCAAGAACTGAGTTATCGAACCAAACCGGAAATTGCGCTGGAATTGTTGAGAAATGCGCTTCAGAGAGGCGAATTGCCCTTTCAATGGGTGGCTGCGGACGAATTGTATGGCGATTCGCCCACTTTTCGGGACGGAATCGCTGCTTTGGACAAGTGGTTCTTCGCTGAAGTGCGTTGCACGACCCGCATTTGGCTGGAGCGACCCGAAGTTGGCGTGCCAGCCTGGAAGGGCAGAGGCCGTCGTCCAACCCGCACCCGGCTGTGCAATCCAGAACAGAAAGCCATCCAGGTTGATGTGCTGGCCCAACAATTGCCTGCAGAAGCCTGGGTGCGAGCCAAGATCAAAGAAGGCGGCAAAGGCCCACTGGTTTGTGATTTCGCTTTTTTGAGGGTCATCGAAGTGCGAGAGGGCTTGCCGGGCCAAGAAGTGTGGCTCATCATTCGTCGCAATTTGGATGACCCCACCGAACTCAAGTACTACCTCAGCAATGCCCCCGCTGGTATCGACACCGCTGAACTGGTGCGCATCAGTGGCATGCGTTGGCCGGTTGAAATCATTCTTCGAGCTGGCAAAGTCGAAGTCGGTTTCGACCATTATGAACTGCGCGGTTGGATCGGTTGGCATCATCATATGCTGTTCGTTTTTCTAGCTCATCATTTCCTGGTGCGAATACGCATCTTTTTCAAAGAACGCGCTCCGGCGCTCACTGTCTATCAGGTGCGTTTACTCCTGCTAAGCGTTTTGCCCATGCCGGTTTTCGATGTCGCAGCTGCTATTCGCATAGTTCGTTACTATCAGCGTAGAAAGTACGCTGCTTATCTTTCTCACCGCAAGGGCCGTTTGGAGCGGCTTTCAGTCAACCTTGCGCTGTAATACTAGGCGACCTCAAGATAGCGTTTGACCTCCCAGTCCATCACAGTGGTGCGATATTCTTCCACTTCGGCCCATTTGGCGCGGCAAAAAGCCATATACACTTCCGGGCCAAGCGTCTCCTTGAGAACAGAATCGCCATCAAGCTCTCGCAGGGCATCCGCCAGGGAGTTGGGTAGTTCGGCGATATCGCGGGCAGCGCGCTCTTCAGGGGTCAATTGGTAGATATTGACATTATTCAACGGCGTGGGGCATTCGTATTCATTGTCAATGCCATCCAGACCCACTGCCAGCATAGCCGCAAAGGCCAGATAGGGATTGGATGAGGAATCAGGACAACGCAGCTCGACCCTCACCGATTTGTCACGCCCCGGTGTGTGGCGCGGGATGCGGATCAGCGCCGAACGATTGATCTGCGCCCAGCCCACATACACAGGCGCCTCATAGCCAGGCACCAGACGCTTATACGAATTCACCGTGGGCGCAACGAGAGCGGCTAATGCACGGGCATGTTTCAACTGACCAGCGATAAACCCATGGGCTATCTTCGAGAGCTTGAACTCATCATCCTTGTCGAAGAAGAGGTTATTGCCATTCTTATCGAACAGCGATTGGTGACAGTGCATCCCTGAGCCATTGATGCCGAAGATGGGTTTGGGCATAAAGGAAGCGATCAAGCCATGCTGCGCGGCGATGGCCTTGACGGTGTACTTGATGGTCAAGACATTATCGGCCATGCGCAGCGCATCGTCGTATTTGAAATCAATCTCATGCTGAGCGAGGGCGACCTCATGATGCCCGGCCTCGACATCCAGGCCCATCATCTCCAGAGCTTCCATCAACTTGGTGCGCACGATCACCGCCTCGTCATTGGCGGAGAAGTCGAAGTAGCCGCCCACATCATGGGGTACGGGGTAGATATTTTCGGGGCCATTTCTTTTGAACAAGAAGAACTCCGGTTCGGGGCCTACGTTGAAAGTCCAGCCTCGCTCTTCGATTTTCTTCAAAATGCGCTTGAGAACGCCACGCGGATCTCCCAAAAAGGGCGCTCCCCCAGGGCGGTAGATATCGCAAAAAATGCGCGCCCGCTTCAAGTCTGTGGGAGACCAGGGCAAGACTGCATAAGTACTCGGGTCGAGCACCAGGCGCATATCGCTCTCTTGAATGCGAGCGAAGCCCTCCACCGATG
Organism: Chloroflexota bacterium; assembly: GCA_016865865.1. GTDB lineage: Bacteria > Chloroflexota > Anaerolineae > Anaerolineales > UBA11858 > NIOZ-UU35. Next base: position 14,600 of record VGOC01000051.1, on the reverse strand, counting down.
AGCCATCGAACCAGACGCCATCCTCCAGGGCGTCCTTCAAGTGGCTTGGGGGGATGTCAACGCTCTTGACCGAGCCAGTGACATCGGTGAACTGCAAAGAGACGAATTTGACATTATCTTCGCGAACCCGTTCCAATATCAATTTCTTATCCATAACAATGCCTCCTGAGCATTAAAATAAAACCGGGAATGCCTGGGCATACCCGGTATTTTAGAACCACTATACGGTAGCCCTTCCAAGGATACAACCAGACAAATCAAAGAATTGTCTGGGCCACTGCGCTGGTCTTTGTCCCGGCCATTACTGGCAGGTTTTGAACCGGCGCTTCTTGGAAGGGAAAGAGAAGCCCGTGGTCAGGCTTAAGAGGCATCCGCTGATCGATCCGATTTTCGAACCTCACCCTACCCCACCCGCCCTATCGGGTAGGTGGGGTAGGGTGAGGTCTTAGCGCTCCCTTCGCAGGGAGGAACCTCTACCTCGTGCCCCGCAACGCGGGGTCAGCCGCTATCTCTCCGTATTCGATTGTCAGTGCTTCACGAAAAAAGATCAACGAATCGTTGGCTATCGAGATGCCTTATGATAGCATAGAGAATAACAAACTGTCAACATAAAAAAAGCCCTTGCCTGTAGAGCAAGGGCGTTCGTTCGATATCTACTCGATCGGGCAATCAGGCGAGGATAATGCAATCGACAGGGCAGACCTCGACGCATTGGTTGGTATCGAAATAGCCCTTGCACTCGACACACTTGCCGGGATCTATCTCGAAGATCACATCGCCTTCGGTGATGGCTTCCACGGGGCATTCCGGCTCGCAAGCGCCGCAGGAGATGCATTCGTCGATAATTTTCATTGCCATAGTAAAAACCTCCAGGGTATCTTTTCCAAAATGAACTTTCACAGGTTAATTGATCTGTGGTGGATCGTCAACAGACAATTGTCATATCCGCTCATTGACAATTGTCTCCCTTATTTTTTGTAACTGCTCAGCCATCGAACGGATTAGCCCGAAAAAAGGGTGTGCGAACGCAAAGCGGCTGCGCCCCCTTCGCACACCCTTTTTTCGGGAACTTCCCCGTTTGGCTGAGTAGTTACTATTTTTTTAGAAATTCTCTCAGAGCAAGATTCTGTACACGGATCAACACGGGTTGCACGGTTTTTATTGTTTTTTCATCCGTGTTCATCCGCGCAAATTCGTGCCCAACTGCGGTATAATCGTTGCGCATCCCTGACTCTGGGGGTGGTTGAGTCCCGGTGGGCTCCCCGGTCTTCAAAACCGGTGGCGGGTCGCTCTGCGGACCGCGGTGGGTTCGACTCCCATCCACTCCCGCCAATTTCACTTATCATCACAATAATCTATGACAGTATCTGTATCAACATTGCCACAGACCGAAGACATCCTCGCCCGCCTGGTAGGGCGGGTCCTGCACATCGAGGACACCACGTGGGGATCAGCCAAACAAGGATACCTGGCGCGCTTTCGCGGTCAGCTCCACGGCGACCCCCATATTGCCTACGAGCAATTAGCCGCCGCGCTGCTACCCTACGAAGTCACCCCACTCTTCAGAGTCGAAGACAAAAGACATGTCATCTTTCTTGTAGAAGGCATCAACCACCGCCGCCCTTCGAATCCGTGGATCAATCTGGGGTTATTCATCCTGACTCTTATGAGTGTGCTATTTGCTGGGGCCTTGTATGGTTACGATGGACCTGTAACAGGAAACATCTTCCAGGACATCATGCACATTCTGGCCAACCTGGCTAATGGCTGGCCTTTCGCCATCAGCATGTTAGGCATCCTGTTGGCGCATGAGTTTGGACATTATCTGGCTGCCCGTTACCACAAAACGGATGTCACTCTGCCCTACTTCATCCCCTTCCCGTTCAGCCCTTTCGGCACCATGGGCGCGGCTATCCGCTTGAAAGAACCTCCCAAGAACAAGCGCGTTTTGCTCGATATCAGCGTCGCCGGGCCGTTAGCTGGATTAGTGGCGGCGATCCCCGTACTGCTGATCGGCCTGAGCACATCACAGGTGCAACAACTTCCCGATGTCTTTCCTCCCGGACAGGCCTTCGAAGGCAATTCTATTCTCTACCTGGGGATCAAGTTTCTGATCACGGGCAGATGGTTGCCAGAGCCAGCCAGTTTCGGTGGATCGAATCCCCTTCTCTATTGGATACGCTATTTCTTCAGCGGGTTGCCTATGCCCAAGGGGGGCGTGGATGTGACGTTGAATTCTGTCGCCTGGGCTGGTTGGGCGGGATTGCTGGTTACTGCGCTCAACCTGATCCCCGCGGGACAGCTCGATGGTGGCCATCTCATTTACGTGCTTCTTGGCCGTAGAGCGCGCCGGTTGATGCCCTTCATCCTGGGGGCCTTGTTGCTGCTCGGCCTGGTCTGGTCTGGCTGGTGGCTGTGGGCTATCCTGATCTTCATACTGGGGCGCGCTTACGCAGAACCCCTGGATCAGATCACCACCCTGGATCCCCGCCGAAGAGCTATCGCCTTGTTGGGATTGATCATTTTCATCCTGGTGTTCACGCCGGTGCCTCTGATCACCCCCTTCGGTGGATAGACGAATATGGCAGAATACGGCCAACCCAAAACCCAGGGCTTTCTCCAACAATTTCTGATCACGCTCTTCGCGGGCGTTTTGGCCGGGATGATTGCGGTGAGCAATACGATTTCCTTGGGAGCAACCATCTTCTCTGGCGATCTGGCTCGATATATTCCCCTGGGGATCGGCATGGCTTTATTCAGCGGCCTGGTGATCAATGCCGCTATGTCGCTGATCAGCTCTCATCTCGGGACGATAGCTTTTCCTAAAGCGGTTACGACGCCCATCGTGGCAATGATGGCTGCGCAGGTAGCGCTTGATATGCCATCTTCTGCGACGCCGGACGAAGTGTTCACTACCGTCGCCGCGATGATAGGAGTCAGCACTTTAGGCGCGGGGTTGATTTTTCTTTTTTTCGGCATATTCGGGTTGGGCAAGCTGATCCGTTTTATGCCCTATCCGGTCTTTGGGAGTTTCCTGGCTGGCGGGGGTTGGCTGCTGCTCGAAGGGGGCTTCAGCGTTATGACAGAGCTTCCTCTGCGGGCAGATGCCTTATCTCGATGGTTTCATCCCCCTGCCATCCTTCTTTGGGGGCCAGGCCTCTTCTATGCCATCATTTGCTTTTTACTACAAAGACGCCTCAAAAATGACGCTGTCATCCCGATCACTTTTCTCATTGGTCTGGGAATCTTCCACTGGATTAGCTGGATGAATGGATTTTCGATTTCAGAGATGGCTGACCAGGGATGGCTGCTGGGCGATTTTACAAAAGGCCAGCTTTGGGATGCGTACTTGTTTATGAAACTTCCAGGCGCGAATTGGTCGGTGATTTCTCGTCAGCTTCCCACCATGCTGACGCTGGTGCCAATATCACTCATCAGCCTGCTTTTCAACAGCAGCAGCATCGAATTGGAAACCAGACGAGAGATCAACTTGAACCGCGAACTCGTAGCGGCAGGCATAGCCAATGCACTGGCAGGCTTTTGGGGTGGCCTGTTGGGATATCAATCTGCCGGCCTCTCTACGCTTTCCTTCAAAATGGGCGTTCGAAATCGTTTTGCGGGGATCTTCGCAGCGGCTGTTTTTGGGGTGGTCCTATTCTTCGGGGCGACAGTATTATCCCTGATTCCTAAGTTTCTGGTTGGCGGTTTGTTGATCTATCTGGCATTGACCTTTCTGGTGTATTGGGTATTCGAATCTCGATCCCTGTTGCCGAGAATGGAATACCTCATTCTGCTCCTGATTCTGGCGGTCATCATTAGCATCGGTCTGCTAGAAGGTGTACTGGCAGGCGTGTTAGCTACAATCGTTTTGTTTACCCTAAACTACAGCCAGATAGATACCGTGCGCAGCGCGCTATCCGGCCGAAATTTCCATAGCAATGTCGAGCGCGCTCCACATATCCGGGAATATCTCCACAGCGTAGGTGAAAGTATCTACATCCTGAAACTGCAAGGATACATTTTCTTCGGCACGGCTCACCACCTCCAACAACGGGTGATGCAGAGAGCGCAAGTCAAGGCGCTTCCGCAGTTGCGCTGTGTGGTGCTCGATTTTCACCTGGTCAACGGCGTGGACTCATCGGCATTGAACAGCTTTATCGGTATGCGCCACCACGCGGAAGCAAACGGTTACAAAATATTATTCGCCGATTTGCTGCCGAAGATCCAGCGCCAGCTAGAGAAGGGCGGCATCCTGAAGCTCGAGAGCGAAATACCCTCGACCTTCCCAGACATGGATTACGCCGTCGAGTGGTGCGAAAACGAGCTGCTCGACCAGGCAGACATCACTTCGACGAGGATTCCCTCTATCAAAGGTCAACTGCGCGAGTCGTTCCAGTCGGCTGCCAAATTCGATCGTTTCATGGGCTATCTCGAAGAGTCGATCGTCGAAGAAAATACCCCACTGATCATGAAGGGCGATCTCCCGAGCGGCATCTACCTCATCGAACGTGGACAAGTGACTATACGGATCGAGCTCGAATCCGGTGGAACCAAGCGGCTGCAAACGACCGGTTCCGGCACGGTCATTGGAGAAATCGGCGCCTACCTGGGAAGGCCAGCCTCCGCCACCGTAATCGCCGATATGCCTAGCATCGTCTATTTTCTCTCCCTGGAATCGCTCGATAGGATGGAACAAGATGATCCTGCCATTGCAGCGGCGTTCCACAAGTTCATGGTCGAACTCACCAGCCAGCGTCTGATAAACACCGATACAACGTTACAAGCCTTGTTGGATTAGGATATTCACTGTTCGGCCTATGAAAACTCTCTGTTTATACCACAACGACGTAGATGGGCGCGCAGCGGCGGCGATTGTGCGCCGCGCCCTGGGGGAGGAGATCAGCCTCTATGAGATGAAGTATGGCAACTCGCTCCCCCTGGAGGAAGTGCTCGTCTCCGATCAGATTGTCATCGTGGATTTTTCTCTGCCTCGCGAAGATATGGAGCGGCTGTCTGCCTACCACAAATTGACCTGGATAGATCATCACAAGACCTCCATGGAAGAACTGGCCGATATATCCGATCAGTGGCCCGGCATCCGTGATACAAACGAAGCTGCCTGCGTGCTGGCCTGGAAGCATTTTTTCCCCGGTCAAAGCATCCCGGCGGCGGTGAGGTTGATCGGCGACCGCGACATCTGGCGCTGGACCTACCCGGAGACCGGCGCCTTCAACGAAGGTCTCTACCAACTGAATACAAATCCCCGCAACGATCGCTTGTGGATACCGCTGCTAGACGATGATCGGCCACTGCTCGATGAGATCATCGAACATGGCAGAGCATTGCGCCAGGCCCGCCTGAAAGCCATCCAAAGTTCCACGGCACGCTATGGTTACCCGGTGCTCTTCGAAGGGCATCGCACGCTGGCAATCAATATGCACGGCTCTGGCGATCTGGGGGAGCATATCCGCAACCATGGCTACGAAGTGGCCTACTGTTATATAGACAATATCCACGACGGCGAGTTATACACCTTCGTAACCCTGTATTCAGATGAAGCCGATGTGGCTGAGATCGCCCGCCGCTTCGGAGGCGGCGGCCACGCCGGGGCTGCAGGATTCCACTTCAAACGCAGCGCGAGTCCATTCCCCCCCGGCGCGAAGGTCGAGTTCGGGTAGGCCTCACAGGTTTCCAAATACGAAGACGCTCCCGTTGGGGAGCGTCTTCGTTTAGGGGCGGATGTCTCGACCTAATCGTCGTCGGATTTGCTCGTTTCCTTCTTCACGCTCTCGCTCTTCTCCTTCTTCGAAGAGCTATCACTCTCGTTGGAAGAAGAAGTACGAACGCTGGATGAGGAACGATGATCGGTGGAATAGAAACCAGAACCTTTGAATACAATCCCGACCGGCAAAAACACCTTGCGCAGAGTTTCTTTCTCACACTCTGGACACATGCTCAGGGGATCATCGGAAAACCTCTGGCTACGGTCGAACTGGACACCACAGTTTTCACAGCGATATGTATAGATTGGCATAACGAAACTTACCTCGCAAACTATCTGTAAAGCAGGAGGATTATAACGCGCTTGATTTCCCCTGACAAGGTAATTTTATCCTGAGTGTGCGCGCAAAACATGTCAGGAGATAACCCGAAAAAAGGGGTGTGGGGCGTGCTTCGCATGCCCCACACCCCTTTTTTCGAGAATCCTTCTGACAACATTTGCGCGCACACTTATCCAGCGAATCGGATTGGGGATCATGTCCCCAGCCCGGTAACAGCCATTATTCCGAAGAGGCGCAACGAAAGCCCAGATTGTAGTACCAATAATTGGGCACCGAGCGATAACGAACAGAGGCGCGCATCCACCAATATCCATCATTCCATGCCCCGCTGCGCCAGCTCCGCTCGCCGCTTGCATCCAGATCTTCCCGTCCGTCTGAGGGATCGTAGGGGTAATCCTGGATCAGTGTGCCGGTCCATTCCCACACATTACCAGCCATGTCCATGACTCCATAAGGGCTTGCGCCAGCAGGAAAGCTTCCTACCGGGGCTGTATCGGCGTAGCCGTCATCGAAGTTGAAGTTAGCCCAACTTTTTGGGCAATTGGCATCACATAAGTTTGCCCGTTCGCCGCTCACCGGATCGTCCCCCCAGGTGTATTTTTGTCCATCCGTACCGCGGGCGGCTTTCTCCCATTCCGCTTCGGTAGGCAGTCGCCTGCCAGCCCATTCGCAATAGGCGCGCGCCATCCCCCACTTCACCCAAACGACAGGATAATCCGAAAATTCCGGGTTGTCATAGTAGCTCTTGCGAGTATGGGAGCCGAATGTAAAAGGCGGCTGACAATCGCCATCGGCTACGCACAAGGCATATTGACCATTGGTCACTTCGTATTTGTCTATCCAATATCCATCCAGATATACCGTGTTTTGTGGGACTTCTGGGTAGGCGCGTCCGCCCTCGATGGTTTGCTTGGCCTCGATATCAGTCGAGCCCATGATGAATTCGCCCGCCGGAACAAACACCTGCTCCATTTGATCGGCTTCAGAAACGCGCGTCGAGCCTGCAGTGGGGTCATCTGCAGGCTGAGGGATGGTCGTTAGCGTTGTCACTGAGTCCGAACCCGGGGTCACACCAGCAACCGCCAAATCTTGATTTCGAAAAGCGCTCAAGAGCATTCCGAATAAAAGGATGATCATCGAGAATATTTTTTCTTTTCGCATTGTTCTTCTCCTTGTCAGTGCAATTGCGCCATTATAGCAGCGTTATTCTAAATATTCAAACATGATAAAATCACCCAGAAACTGAGAATATCTTGTGTGCAAGTTCCAAGGACCTGCCCATGCCTCGCTGGAGAAAAACGCTTTCGATACTGATTCTATTCTGCGCCGCTCACTTCATTCTTCCTCAGCCTATCCAAGCCCAGGCAGACGAGGACCAACCTGTCGTCCACGCGGTGTTATTCTACTCTCCCGCTTGCCCGCACTGCCAAAAGGTGATCACCGGGGATTTCCCCCCTTTGTTGGAAAAATACGGCCAACAACTCCTGATCGTCGGCGTCAACACCCAGACCATCGAAGGCCAGGAGCTCTATCAGGCCATGATCGGATATTACGAGCTTCCCCCTGAGCGCCGGGGAGTGCCCGCGCTGGTCGTCGGCGAGACCGTGCTGTTGGGCGCGAACGAAATCCCCGACCTGTTCCCAGGGATGATCGAAAAAGGCCTCCAGGAGGGCGGCATCCCCTGGCCTCCCATCCCCGGATTCATCGAAACCTACACCGCATCCGTCGCCCAGGCCACGGCCCAGGCCGAAGCGACAAATCAAGCGCAAGCGACTCGAACTACCGAACCAACTGGGACAGAGACCCACCAGCCCACTGCCACGAACCCGCCCGCTCAGTTCACTTCCACGCAAAAGGCGATCCCCCAGGCCGAAGACAGCAACCAGGCGGAACCCACTCCCGTGGAGATGGCCTTACCCGACGCCCGAACGATCAACATCGAAGACTCCGAAAGACAAAGCATGACCGAGAAATTCAAGCGCGATCCAGCGGGAAACACTGCCTCGGTCGTGGTCTTGGCTGCAATGATCCTGAGTCTGGGCGGGGTCTGGATGCATCTCAAACACCCCGTAATTTCACTCGATGAACGGGGGCGATGGATCATCCCGGCGCTCTGTGTGGTTGGTCTGATCGTCGCCGGATACCTCTCCTATGTCGAGGCCAATCAAATCGAAGCCGTTTGCGGCCCGGTGGGGGATTGCAATACCGTGCAGCAGAGTCCCTATGCCAGATTGTTCGGCGTGCTGCCCATCGGCGTGCTGGGTCTCGTGGGCTATGTGGCCATCCTGACTGCCTGGGTTATCCAATTCTACGGCCCCGACCGCTGGCAAGAATCAGCCTCTCTGATCGTATGGGGATTGGCCCTCATCGGTACACTATTCTCGATCTATCTGACATTTCTGGAGCCTTTTGTCATCGGCGCCACGTGCGCCTGGTGCCTGACCTCGGCGATCATCATTACGTTGATCTTGTGGACTGCCACAACCTCCCTGCGGTTCAAGAAATCACCTTGACCAATGCAAGAGCAGGAAATTGTTCACTGTTTGATGGATTCGCCTTGTGGTATTCTGTTTCCATGCACGAGCTAGCCATCACCCAACAAATCTTAGGAATCGCCCTGAAACATGGGCAATCTGTAAAGGCGAAAAAGATCACTGACCTGTACCTGGTCATCGGGCAGCTTTCATCGGTGGTGGATGATTCGGTTCAGTTCTACTGGGATATGATCAGCGAAGGTACGATCTGCCAGGGCGCAAAGTTGCACTTCGACCGCATCCCCGCCTCGCTGGAATGTCGTCATTGCGGCGAAATATACACCCTGGAAGACGGCACGTTGACGCCCTGCCCCCGATGCGATAGCATAAATGTCAATGTCATCACCGGAAAAGAATTTCGGTTAGAGAGTCTCGAGGTCGAAGAATAGAATATGCCTAAACGCATCCCGGTTGTCGAGAAGATCCTCAGCGCCAACGATCGAATTGCCCAAGAGAATCGCGCCCGGCTGGACGAAGCTGGCGTCTTCAGCATCAACCTGATGGCCTCTCCGGGCGCGGGAAAAACCTCGCTTATCGAACATACCGTCCAGAGATTGGCCCGTCAATTCAGGCTGGCCGCCATTGATGGCGACATTGCCACCAGCATAGATGCTGACCGCGCCGCCGCCGCGGGGGCCACAGCCATTCAGATCAACACCGGCGGCCAATGCCACCTCGATGCAGTCATGCTGCGAGATGCGCTAAAGCAACTCGACCTCATCGAATTCGACCTGCTCCTGGTAGAAAATGTCGGCAACCTGGTCTGTCCCGCCGACTTCGAACTGGGTACGCATAAGAACGTGCTCATCGCCTCGATCCCCGAGGGGGACGACAAACCCTACAAATACCCGGGCATGTACAAAGATGTAGATGCGCTGATCGTCAACAAAATTGACCTGCTGCCCTACATCGCCTTCGACATGGATTACTTCCGCAGAGGCGTCGAGCTTCTCAACCCTGGCCTGGTCACTTTCCCCATCTCTTGCCGCACAACAGAAGGGCTGGATGAGTGGCTCGATTGGATCAAGACGAACGCTCGCCCATGAATGGAGCTCGCATCCACATCACCGGGATCGTGCAGGGTGTGGGATTTCGGCCCTTCGTCTATAACCTGGCTATGCGCATGGGCCTCAGAGGGTGGGTGCGCAATACCTCCGCGGGGGTGGATATCCAGGTCGAGGCGGATGATTCTACGCTCGAAGCCTTTGCCTGCTCATTGAGAGAATCTGCCCCCCCGCTTGCCCTCATCGCCTCGCTCGAGGTGGATCCCTGTCCCCCAAACGGATTCTCTACCTTCGAGATCATCCACTCAGAACCGATCCCCGGGGCCTTCCAGCCCATCTCCCCCGATGTGAGCATCTGTGACGACTGCCTGCGCGAACTCTTCGACCCCAAAGATCGCCGCTACCGCTACCCCTTCATCAACTGCACCAACTGCGGCCCACGCTTCACCATCATCCAGGATATCCCCTACGACCGGCCCCAAACCACCATGGCCCCCTTCGAGATGTGCGATCAATGCCGCTCGGAGTATGAAGACCCGCGCAACCGGCGTTTTCACGCTCAACCGGTGGCGTGTGCGGAGTGTGGGCCTCATGTGTGGTTGGAGTTAGGAGATATGGAGATAGGAGTTAGGAGGTTAGGAGATAGGAATGATTCCCCGCAACTCCTAACCCCTAACTCGCAACTCCTAACCCCTATCTCGCATCCCGCAAACCGCGATGCCATTCTTGAATCTCGAAAATTACTCGTCTCCGGCTACATCGTCGCCATCAAAGGCCTCGGCGGATTCCACCTGGCCTGCGATGCTACTAACCCCGAAGCCGTGGCCGAATTGCGCCGACGTAAATTGCGCGCCGACAAACCCTTCGCTCTGATGATGCCAGGTGTCGAGACCATCGCCCGGCATTGTTACCTCAACGATGACGAACGCGCCCTGCTCGAATCCCCCCAGCGCCCTATCGTGCTCCTCCAGCGACGCCCAGAGTCGAATATCGCCGCAGCCGTCGCCCCTGGCCAGAACACCCTCGGCGTCATGCTGCCGTATACCCCTTTGCATTACCTTCTTTTTTCTTTGGACACGGATTCCCACGGATTCCCACGGATAGAAAATAAAAAAATCCGTGTCCATCCGTGTTCATCCGCGTCCCATCTATCAGCCCTCGTCATGACATCGGGCAACCTCAGCGAAGAGCCTATCGCCACCGACAACGAAGAAGCCCACCAGAGGCTCAGCGATCTCGCCGATGCTTTTTTGATGCATGACCGCGAGATTCATGTTAGGTGTGATGATTCTGTGATAAGAGTTAGGAGTTATGAGTTAGGAGTTAAGAACCGCGTTGCGCAACCCCTAACCCCTAACTCGCAACCCGCAATCTACCCACTTCGACGCAGCAGGGGCTATGCTCCCTACCCCATCGTTCTTCCCAGGCACACGCCCCCCATCCTTGCCGTCGGCCCCGAACTCAAGAACACCTTCTGCCTGACCAAAGACCGGTACGCCTTCATCAGTCACCACATCGGCGATCTGGAAAACTACGAAACCCTGCGCGCCTTCGAAGAGGGCATCGAACACTATGAACGCCTCTTCCGCATCGAACCCGAGATCATCGCCTGCGATCTGCATCCTGATTACCTGGCAACACGCTACGCCATAGACCGCGCCCAAAATACCAATTTACCCATATACCAAATTCAGCACCACCACGCCCACATCGCCGCCTGCATGGCTGAGCACGGCTTGACCGGCGACGAACCTGTCATCGGCGTTTCTTTCGACGGCGCCGGCTATGGAGACGATGGCGCCATCTGGGGCGGTGAGTTTCTGCTGGCAGACTATCGTGGCTACCATCGTTTCGCCCACCTGGCCTACACCCCTCTCCCTGGCGGCGACAAAGCCATCAAAGAACCCTGGCGGATGGCGCTCTCCTGGCTGCACACGGCGGGGATCGCCTGGGATGACGAATTACCGCCCGGAAAGTACGCAAAGTTGCAAGTGGGCATGTGGGCAAGTGAGCACCCCCTAACCCCTAACCCGCAACCCCTAGCCCCTGACTCGCTCCTCGCTTCCCTCCACCTCCAACTCACCACCGGACTCAACGCCCCTCCCACCTCGAGCATAGGACGTCTTTTCGACGCCGTATCAGCCCTGACGGGAGTCCGCCAGACGGTCAACTACGAGGCTCAGGCCGCCATCGAGTTGGAGGCGTTGGCTGATCCCGATGAAATGGGCGGATACCAAATTTCGATTGACAATTCACCATTCATCAACCCAGCTCCTATATTCCATGCTATCATCTCTGACCTTAGAACTGGAGTCAACATTTCCGCCATCTCCGCTCGCTTTCATAACGGGCTGGCTCGAATGGTCACGGAAGTTGCACTGGTTATGCGTAGAGAATTCGGTATCCATGTGGTGGCGTTCAGCGGCGGGGTGTGGCAAAATATGACCCTTCTGTACAAATCACTCACCCTGCTCGAAAAGGAAGGTTTCGAAGTTCTCATCCACGAAAAAACGCCCACCAATGACGGCGGCCTATCCCTGGGCCAGGCCATGATCGCGGCCCGCCAACCTGTTTGAACAAAGTTCACGCTTTACGTTTTTCGCTCCACGGAGGTTCTTATGTGTCTCGGCGTTCCCGGGAAAATCATCGAAATGTACGAAAAAGAAGGTCTCAGAATGGGCAAGGTTGATTTTGGCGGTATCGCCCGTGAAACCTGCCTGGACTTCGTGCCAGAGGCTCGAATAGGCGATTACACTGTCATCCATGTCGGTTTCGCCATCAGCCTGCTCAGCGAGGCGGAAGCCCAGAAAACGATAGAGATGCTGCGCGAGATCGCAGAAGCAGGGGAGGAGCCAGGACTTTCCGATGAACAGATCCCAGGCATGCGACAACCATGAAATATATCACTGAATATCGTGACGCCGATCTGGTCAAAGGCGTTTTGCAGGAAATCCATGAGACCGTCACAAAGCCGTGGGTAGTGATGGAAATCTGCGGCGGACAGACTCATGCGATTGTGCGGCACGGCATAGACCAGCTTTTGCCCGACGAAATCGAGCTGGTGCATGGCCCGGGGTGTCCAGTCTGCGTGACGCCGTTGGAGTTGATTGATAGAGCTTTGGCGATAGCCGCGCGCCCCGAGGTGATCTTCACATCCTACGGCGATATGCTGCGCGTCCCTGGCTCTGACCAGGATTTATTTTCTATCCGGGCATCGGGCAGCGACGTGCGCGTGGTCTATTCTCCATTGGACGCCCTCGAGATCGCCCGGCAGAACCCCGGCAAAGAAATAGTCTTTTTCGCCATCGGCTTCGAGACCACCGCGCCAGCGAATGTTATGAGCGTGATGCAGGCAAAGGCTCTGGGAGTAGAAAATTACAGTATTTTAGTTTCTCATGTCCGTGTCCCTCCTGCCATGCACGCCATCTTGAGCTCACCTCACAACCGCGTGCAGGGTTTTCTAGCCGCCGGGCATGTTTGCGCGGTGATGGGCTACTGGGAATATCTCCCCATCGCTCGGCAATACCAGACCCCCATCGCGGTGACCGGCTTCGAGCCGCTGGATATCGCCCAGGGCATTCTGGCTGTGGTCAGGCTGCTCGAGGGAGGGCGCTTCGATGAAGTCGAGAACGCCTATCCACGGGCGGTCACCTTCGAGGGCAACAAGCCCGCCCAAAAGGTGATCGAGCAAGTCTTCGAGGAATGTGATCGCAAATGGCGCGGCATCGGCGTCATCCCAAAAAGCGGCTGGCGCCTGCGCCCTGAGTTCTCCGACTTCGACGCCGAGAAGCGTTTCGACGTTGGAGAAATCCAGCCCGAGGAATCGCCGCTTTGCATTGCTGGCGAAATCCTGCAGGGTTTGAAGAAACCCCATCATTGCGCCGCCTTCGGGAATCGATGTACGCCCGGTCATCCCCTGGGCGCGACGATGGTCTCTGCCGAGGGCGCCTGCGCGGCGTATTATCGGTACGGGAGACTTTAATTTGGAGCGCAAAAGCTTGCTTTTGCGACCTGCTCACAGAAGCAAGCTTCTGAGTCCAAACCTGGAGCGCAAACCTGGAGCGCAAAAGCTTGCTATTGCGCTATGTTTCGATAAGCACGCTCATGGAGTCCAAAAATGATGACAGAAGAGATTTACAAAACCTATCTCCACAATCCGCCGCACCTATTTCGGCCAAATGCTGTCTACATAGTTACTGGAAGCACATATCGCAAGCTTCATTACCTTGGCACAGACGAGAAGAAAAGCCAATTCTGCACAACGCTCTTCGAACGCTCTGCAATGTTCGGATGGGAGTTAGAAGCCTGGGCGGTTCTATCCAACCACTATCATTTTGTCGCCCAAGCCCCGGAGGAAGCAACCTCGCTCAAAGCGCTGATTCAGGCTTTGCACTCGATCAGCGCAATCTTCATCAATAAAACTGACCGAACCCCCGGCCGTAAAATCTGGCACAATTATTGGGACACCTGCATCACCCATGAAACATCATATCTGGCCCGGTTACTCTACGTTCATACAAACCCTATCAAGCATGGCATTGTAGAACGCCCTGAAGATTACCCGTTTTGCAGCTACTGCTGGTTTATGGAAGCAGCAGAGCAAGATTTTATTGATAAGGTTCTCGCGCAACTAATCGACCACGTTCACGTGAAGGATGATTTTTAACCTGGAATGCAAAAGCTTGCTTTTGCACCTATGCCCAAAGGAAGCAAACCTGATCCAGAAGCAAGCTTCTGAACTCCAAATCTGCAAGCTTCTGAACTCCAAATCTGGAATGCAAAAGCTTGCTTTTGCACCTATGCCCAAAGGAAGCAAACCTGATCCAGAAGCAAGCTTCTGAACTCCAAATCTGCAAACTTCTGAACTCCAAATCTGGAATGCAAAAGCTTGCTTTTGCACCTATGCCCAAAGGAAGCAAACCTGATCCAGAAGCAAGCTTCTGAACTCCAAATCTGCAAGCTTCTGAACTCCAAATCTGGAATGCAAAAGCTTGCTTTTG
>VGOC01000050.1 GCA_016865865.1 Chloroflexota bacterium | reverse complement strand
GCAACCCGTGCCGCCCGGCCCAGGGCAAAGGCCTGGCGCTCCCGGTGGTCAGCGCGATCAACAAAGCCAGGTTCTATATGACTGCGGAGGATAAGCCCTTGCACATCTTTGTTGATGATATAATCAAGCCGTGAAAATTCACCAAATCATCTGGCCTCAAGATCGGGTAGATCATATTGCCCACCATCACGTATCGCCCGAAGAATTCGAAGAGGTCTGTTTTGGAAACACACTGATATTGCGTTCAAAATCAAGAGGTGAAAACCCGGTTTACTACGTATATGGTAACTACTCAGCCAAAAGGAGAAATTCCCGAAAAAAGGGTGTGCGCATTACGGCTCGCGATATGAATTCAAGTGAAAGACATCGTTTTAGAAAGCGAAAAGAATCATGAATAGAATTCCGCAGTTTAGCTCTTTGGAAGAAATGGAAGCGTTCTGGCAGGCAAATAGTCCGCTCGACTTCGAGGATGAACTGGAAGAGATTGTTGAACCCGTATTTGTGCGCGCCAATACAATCGAGGTTATCTTGCAACCCCAGGAAATCGAATCGGTAACAAAGCTTGCCGATGTACAGGGACTTGCGAAAGAAGAACTTGTCCGGCAATGGGTGCGCGAAAAGTTACAATTCGCATGATATAGACATACTTGGATTCACCTCTAATGTTCTCGAAAGACAGGCGATCTATTTGCTTGATCGCCTGTCTTTCTAGTTGTGATAGCTTCGGCGGGGAAAATTACTCCAAATCTAAATGCAATCTAAACATAATCTGAATATGCCTGGTGTATGCTATCAGGGAAATGAACCAGTCTGCCAGATCAAGGCAGTCACCTGGCAAGCAGAACTTGGAAGAAACGAGGTACTCTATGACTGCGGAAGTCAGCACTTATCCATCCACTAAGAAACACGAAGGGAAACAAAGCTTATCGCTTCCTCACCTTCGTGATCTTCGTGGATGGCGTATCCAGGCCCTCAAATACGCGCTGGTCGGGGTATCCAACACCCTGATCGACGCGGCGGCCTACTACGCGCTGACGCGCTGGCTATGGTTGGGATCGCTCCCCGTGCTGGCTAAAGGAATCGCCTACGCCATCGGCATGGTCAACAGCTTCTATTGGAACCACAACTGGACTTTTCACTCGTCGTCGAATCCCTGGCGTGCTGGGTTGCTCTTCACCCTGACGAATATCGCTGCCCTGGGCATCAACGCCGCTGTCATGCACCTGGGCCTGGATACGTTCAATATCGGCGAGTCCTTCGCCCTGATCCTGGCAACGGGCGCGGCTTTCTGTTGGAATTTTTTCACGAACAAACTGGTTGTATTCAAAACATGACGAGCGCGAACCCACCTCAAAATCCAAGCAACAGGGAATATAATAATAGTCAGTAGTTCACGAAAACGATCAGGAGCCTGTCCCCGGGCGACCCGCGGACGGGTCTTGGATCCTTTTTCGTGAAGTACTGATAGTCACTGGTTTCCCGGTACCTGTCGAAAAGGAGCATATCATGCGCATCCATAAATGTATACCCATATTGGCCATTGTAATTGCCTCACTGGCTTGCAGCGTTTTTCAGAAAGCGATCCCAGGAACAGAGGCGTCGCCACAGACCCAACCTGCAACAGAAGAACAATCCGCAGCGCTACAAATCCTGGAGAGCATAACCCCAGAGATAGAATCCGCTCCAGGCGCAACGAGCACAGAAACACCCCCGTCCCCTACCGCCGAGGCGCTCCCTGCCGATCTGCCCTATTATCCCATCGTGGATACTGGCCAAGTTTACTGTTACGACGACAGCGGCAGCAGCCAGCCCTGCCCCACCCAGGGCCAACCATTCTTTGGGCAAGACGCCCAATACAGCGGCAACGCCCCAAGCTATACCGACAACGGCGACGGCGTCATCAACGATAACGTCACCGGTTTGATGTGGCAAAAGGATCCCGGCCCTAAGATGACCTACGCCCAGGCTGTGGCTAGCGAAGAGAGCTTCGATCTGGCCGGATATGACGACTGGCGGCTGCCGACCATCAAAGAGTTGTATTCGCTGATTCTGTTCAGCGGCGTGGACCCCAGCGGGATGCAAGGCACGGACACCTCCGGGCTGGCGCCATTCATTGATGAGGCCTTTGCCTTTGAGTATGGGGACACCGCTGCAGGTGAGCGCATCATCGATTCGCAGTGGGCTACCAGCACCAAATATGTCAGCACCACCATGCGCGGCGACGAGACTGACTTCGGCGTCAACTTCGCCGATGGGCGCATCAAGGGCTATCCCGCGGATAAGCTCTTCTTTGTGATTTACGTGCGCGGCAATCTCGGCTACGGCGTCAACGATTTCGTGGACAACCAGGATGGCACCATCACCGACAACGCTACCAAATTGACCTGGACGCAAAACGATAGCGGCGTGGGCTTGGTCTGGAAAGACGCGCTCAACTACTGCGAACGCCTCGACTACGCTGGAATCAGCAATTGGCGTCTGCCAAACATCAAAGAGTTGCATAGCATCGTTGACTACACTCGCTCACCCGACACCACCGACTCAGCGGCCATCAACCCGCTCTTCAATGTCACCCCTAGCATCAACGAAGCTGGACAGATGGATTACCCCTTCTTTTGGAGCAGCACCACCCATGTCAATCAGAAGAGTGGTACAGGCGCGGCGTATATTTCCTTCGGGCGCGCCCTGGGGTATATGAATGGACAATGGATGGATGTCCACGGGGCAGGCGCTCAGCGCTCCGACCCCAAGAGCGGAAACCCCACCCAATGGCCTTCCGGCCGCGGCCCACAGGGCGACGCCATCCGCATTTATAACTACGCCCGTTGCGTGAGCGGCGGCGTCAGCGATGAGATTCTCACCGGCGGTGATGTGGACCCCAATGTCGGGGCAGGAACAGGCTTGCCCGGCGCTGGCCCAGGCCAGGGATTACCCGGTCTGACGCCAAGTATTCCGCAAGGCGCCCCATCACCGGCAGCCATCAACGCCTGCGCAGGCTTGAGCGCCGGCGCAGCCTGTTCTTTCGCTGCGCCCCTGATAGGCACAGTCAATGGGAACTGCCTGGAAGTTCAAACCCAGGTCCTATCGGTGCTGGCCTGCATGCCCGATGTGATACCATAGCGGTACAATAGGGCGCATGAATATCCTTATTTCCACATCTAACTGGCCGCGCGCCTTGAGCGCGATGCGGCATCGCAATTTCCGCTTGTTCTTCGTTGGCCAACTGGTTTCCGTAATTGGCACCTGGATGCAATCCACCGCGCAACAATGGCTGGTCTATCGAATCACCGGTTCGCAAACTAGCCTTGGAATGGTGACCTTCATCAGTTTTTTGCCCGTGCTGCTGCTGTCTCTTTTTATGGGCGTAGCCGTAGACCGGGCGCCACGTCGCTGGCTATTGGTTTTCACCCAAAGCTGGTTCATGGTGCTGGCCGTTGCGCTGGCCATACTGACCGCCACTGGCGTGGTCCAATACTGGCATATCCTGGCGCTGGCCGCCTTGTTAGGCATCGGCAACGCCCTGGATATGCCCGCCCGACAGGCTTTTGTCGTCGAAATGGTCGACCAGGACAAAGGCGATATGATGAACGCCATTGGCCTGAACTCGTCCTTGTTCAATCTGGCGCGCATTGTTGGGCCAGCGATCGGCGGAAGCATAGTAGCTATGGTGGGCGAGGCCCCGGCTTTCGCCATCAACGCGATCACTTTTCTGGCGGTCATCGCGGCGTTGCTGTTGATGCACCTGCCGCCTGTGATGACAAAATCCAAACAACACCGCCCCATGCAAAATCTTGTAGATGGTTTTCGATACCTGAAGGGCGCCCGTCTGGTATTGGGATTGGTCGGCATGGTGGCTGCATTTAGCATGGTAGGATTCGGCGCGCTTACGCTATTGCCGGTTTTTGCCAAGGACATCCTCAAGATCGGCGCGCAAGGCTTCGGACAACTGCTCTCTGCCCAGGGCATTGGAGCTTTGATCGGAGCGCTATTGCTGGTGGTTGCCGGGGATCGCTTTCACAAAGGGCGCACCCTGTTCTTCAGCCGCCTCCTCATCGGGTTGGCCATCGCCGGGCTGGCCATATCGCGCCTCCCATGGGTGAGCATGATCTTCCTGGCGGTGGCCGGGTACGCATTCATCACCCAATTGATCCTTACCAACACCCTCATCCAGACCATCGTGCCTGATGAATTGCGCGGGCGCGTTCTCAGCACGTTTACCTGGGCGCTGGGTGGTTTCTACCCCTTAGGTTCGCTGCTGATGGGCTTCCTGGGCGACCAGATCGGCGCGCCCAACGCAGCGCTGATCTCGGCGGCAGGGTGCCTGGCGTTGGTCGTCATCAATCTCGTAGTGTTTCCTGCCCTGCCTGATCTAAGAGTACAAACATGAAAAGGACGATTTGCTTTCTCCCAGGTATCCTTGTTCTACTATCCCTGGCTTGCAACCTCGCAGGGACAGAAGCTGTTCCGACCGATACGCCACCGGCGCCCCGAGCCAATGAACCCTGTGGCGATGGCGTATGCGACGGCCCGGAGAATCCGCAGAACTGTCGCGAAGACTGCGCCGAAGCGCCCGTGCTGACCGCGACGCCAGGCAGCATTCCGCCCCAAACATCCGATGAACAATCCGCTGTCCTGTACCTGGGCATCATGGTGCATCTCGAAGGTTGGGATGATCACCTCAACCAGGCAAAATTCGACCAGCACGCCCAACTGATGCGCGAATACGCATCTCTATTCGAGGCCTACGACGCCAAATTGACCTGGGAAAGCAAGGAGTTAACCGACGGCATTCTGCAATGGGGTGATAATGTTTTGCTGGAAATGGAACAGCGCGGCCACGGCATCGGTGTGCATGCCGACATCGGCGGACAAAAAACCTACAACTGCCGCCGCTTCGCCGACGACCTGCGGGCTGAAAAGGAGCAGCTCGAATCGCTTGGCGTAACCGTTCGGCATGTTTCTGGCATTGTCTCGCACTGTGATTGGGTGACCGCTGCGGCCGAGGCTGGTTACCTCTTCACTACCGGGCAGGTGGCCTACGCCGTGATGTCTATGCCGCCCGAAAACCGCCCTCCGGAATACAGCGACTGCGCGAATCCTGCTGCCTGCCATGATACTTTCCCCGCCGCATTAGAAGACCGCCTGCATCCCTGGCGCATGAACAGCGGCGCCGATTGGTTGACCCCCAACCCTAACGGCGCCCTGGTGCTGCTGCCCTCCAGCGGGGGATTAACACACATGGAAGAAGAAGCAACCGGGCAAACAACACCCGGCGCAGACCTCACCCCGGCGGATATTGATTATTTCATCCAAGAATTGGAGCAAGCCATTACCATCGCCGAACCAGGGCAGGTGAATATCTACTATGTAAGTTGGAGTCTTGGCTCGCCGCTCGACCAGCAATTGCTCGAAACCTTGCTGCAACGCATCCGACCTTATCTTGAAGCCGGGCAGGTGGAGTGGAAAACGCTGCCGGAGATGTATCGCGCCTACATTCAATGGGAAGCGAACCAATGAGCCGCGCCGCAGAGGCAGTGATGGATAAACAAGGCAACCTAACAGGGCTATTGTTCTCTTGAAACATGTATACAATCAATAGATCACGAAAAAGATCGGAAGCCCGTCCCCGGGCGACCCGAGGACGGGTCTTTGACCCTATTTTCGTGAAGTACTGACAATAACACCATGGACAAAACCATCCTGGTCGTAGACGATAAAGCTAACGTTCGCACCCTGTTGCGCGAATATCTCACCGAAGAGGGCTTCCATGTGGTCAGCGCCGAGAATGGGCAGCAGGCCTTATACATGGCGCGGCACGAGAAGCCCGATCTAGTCATCCTGGACATTATGATGCCCGAAATGGGCGGCTACGACTTCATGCGCACCTACCGCAAAGAGAGCGAGACCCCCATCATCATGTTGACCGCCAGGTTAGAAGAAACTGACAAAGTGTTGGGCCTGGAACTAGGCGCCGATGATTATGTCACCAAGCCCTTCAGTATGAAAGAGCTGGCGGCGCGCATCCGGGCGGTGCTGCGGCGGACGGGCCAGGCCGCGCCGCAGCCGAAAATCCTGCGCGGCGGCGAGATCACCCTGGACATCGTCGGGCACACCGTACGCATGGGAGGCGACTATGTGGATTTGACCCCCTCGGAGTTCAACCTGCTGGCTGCGCTGATGTCCACCCCGGGGCGCGTCTTTTCACGCCTGGATTTGCTGGAAAGGTTGCAAGGCATAGCCTTCGAGGGCGTCGAACGAACCATTGATGTGCACATCCGTAACCTGCGCACCAAGATCGAAGCCGATCCCAGCAAGCCGCGCTATATCGAGACGGTGTTTGGCTTTGGCTACCGTTTTAATGCCCAAATCCCATGCGTTCGCTAACCTTCAAACTCCTGCTGGCCTTCATCGCCGTCAGCCTGACCGTGGCGCTGTTGGGCGCGGCAATGATCCATTACACCACGCAGCGCGAGTTCGCCGAGTTTGCTTTGAATAATGCCCAACGTACTTTCATCAATCGCGCCATGACGTATTACCAACTCAATGGCTCGTGGCAAGGCTTCTCCAGGGCTTTGTTCCAGCAATTAGCTCCGCAGCAACCGCTACAATATCCTTCCGGACAGCTCCCCCTGTTACCTCCGCTTCAAGACCCTCAAAATTCAGCCTATACCTTCCTACTGGCCGATGTGGATGGAAAAGTGGTTGTGCCGGTGAAACCCTACCGCCCCGGTGAACTTCTCCCACCCGATCTGTTAGCGGAGGGGATTCCGATGTATCTTGACGGACAGGTCATCGGCACAGTGATCGCCAGCGGGGAAGCTCCCCCATTGGCTCAGCGCGAGCAGCAATTTCTGAAAAACAGCGACTCATCCCTATGTTTTGCTTCCCTGGGGGCGTTGGCAGTGGCAATTATCATGAGCCTATTGCTCACCCACGGCCTGACTCGCCCGCTGCGTGAACTGACCAGGGCCATGCGCGTTACCGCCAGAGGCGAATTCGGGCATCAGGCCGTTATGCGTTCCCAAGATGAGATCGGCCAACTGGCGCAGGATTTCAACCAGATGAGCGCTGACCTGGCCCGGCTGAGCGAACAGCGCAAGCAGATGACCGCCGATATCGCCCATGATCTGCGCAGCCCCTTGACGGTGATATCGGGTTATATCGAGTCGATGCAAGATGGCGTGCTCAAGCCTACCCCAGAGCGACTGAATGCCATCCAGGACGAGGTGCGCCATCTGGAGCGGCTCGTCGAAGATCTACGCACGCTCTCGCTGGCCGATGCCGGGGAACTCTCGCTCAATCTCGCGCCGATTGCGCCCGCCGGATTACTGGAGCAAGTTCGAACCGCCTATCAACACATCGCTGAGCGCGCCGGGGTGGCTCTCACCACCCAGGCTGAGGCCGATCTGCCGCGCCTCCAGGCCGACCCCGACCGCATGATGCAGGTGCTGGGCAACCTGGTGAGTAATGCCATTCGGCATACGCCGGAGGGAGGGAAGGTCAGTGTACAGTGGACAGTGGACAGTGGGCAGTGGGCAGTAAGCGGTCAGCGGGTGCCGGTAATTCGCAAGAACGCTATTCCACTGACTACCGACTACTGCTTACTGCTCACCGTGGCTGACACAG
Source organism: Chloroflexota bacterium (assembly GCA_016865865.1). Classification (GTDB taxonomy): domain Bacteria; phylum Chloroflexota; class Anaerolineae; order Anaerolineales; family UBA11858; genus NIOZ-UU35. Next base: position 14,288 of record VGOC01000050.1, on the reverse strand, counting down.
GCTCTGGCATTCCTACCGCAGACCTGCCGCACATCTTCGACCGCTTCTACCGTGTGGATAACTCCCGGCAGAGCAGCAGCGAATCCGGCCTGGGGCTGGCGATTGCCAAATCTATCGTCGAGGCGCACGGGGGGAAGATCAGTGTAGAGAGCGAGTTGGGGCAAGGGACAAGCTTTCACGTTTTACTGCCAACTGCGTAACGAATCTACGCCAGTTCAGCAGCTTCCTTGACTCTTTCCCATCATCCGGTATAATGCCCACAACGAAGAACAGGTTGACAACCTGTCCCACAACTAATAACAAGATCAGCACGGAGACGAGTAATCGCGCAACTTTCCAGAGAGCCGCCTGTTGGTGCGAGGCGGCAGGCCAGGCGATGAAATCCCCTCCGTCTGTAGGACAGATTGGTTATCTGTCGTCAGGTTGACAACCTGTCCTACAAATCGCTCCCGCAGGGACGTGCAAGCATGTCGTAAGAGAGCCGGGTTTGCCCGTTAGCGCGAAGTTGAGATTACCCTCACCCCTAACTCCTCTCCCTGAGAGGGAGAGGGGAGAGTGTAATGAACGCAGGTGGCACCACGAGCGCCTCCCTCGTCCTGCATGGCGAGGGAGGCGTTTTCATTCTCACGCTTGCGAGCGCTATCGTGCTCTACTGCGAACGCTGTATCTGGAGGTGCGCCATGTTAGATATCAACCTGATTCGCGAGAAATCCGACCTTGTACGTGAGGCATTGAAGAAACGCCAGGAGGAGCCATCTCTCGTCGAGCGGGTGCTCGATATAGATGCCCGACGGCGCGATCTGATTCAGCAGTCCGAAACCCTCAAGGCGGAGCGCAACACGGTCTCCAAAGAGATCGGGAAAATGAAAGACGCAGATGAACGTCAGGTCAAAATAGATGCCATGCGCGCCGTGGGGGATAAGATCAGCGAACTCGATGAGAGACTTCGCGACGTCGAGACAGAACTCACCGCCGTCATCTCCTCCCTGCCCAATATCCCGGACGAGCGGACTCCCCTTGGGGTGAACGCAAGAGACAATGTGGTGCTGAAAACCTCGGGGGAGATCCCTGAATTCGACTTCGAACCCAAGCCCCACTGGGAACTCGGCCCGGCGCTGGGCATCCTGGATTTCGAACGCGGCATCAAGCTCACCGGCTCGCGCTTCTACGTGCTCAGCGGCGCCGGCGCGCGCCTGCAACGGGCGCTGATCGCCTTCATGCTTGATCTTCACATCAAGCAGGGCTACACCGAGAAATACACTCCCTTCATGGTCAAAACCGAAACCGTGTACGGCGCGGGTCAGTTGCCCAAATTCGCCGATAATCTCTATAAAGATCACGAAGAAGACCTGTATTTCGTTCCCACCGCCGAAGTCCCACTGACCGGCTATCACATGGATGAGATCCTCGACGAAGAGGACCTTCCGTTGTACTACACCGCCTACACCCCCTGCTTCCGCCGGGAAAAGATGAGCGCCGGGCGCGACGTGCGCGGCATCAAGCGCGGCCACCAATTCGACAAGGTGGAAATGTATATGTTCACGAAACCCGAGGATTCCCCGACGGCCTTCGAGAAGATGTTCGCCGACGCCGAGGAAACCGCCGCTCTGCTGGGGCTGCCTTATCGTACGCACCAGCTTTGCACTGGCGATCTGGGCTTTGGGGCCAGCCTCACATACGATCTCGAAGTCTGGGCAGCGGGCTGCAGAGAGTGGCTGGAGGCGTCATCCGTATCGAACGTGACCGACTTCCAGGCGCGGCGCGCCAATATCCGATACCGGCCTGAGGGCGGAGGCAAACCCCAATTCGTGCACACCCTCAACGGCTCCGGGCTGGGTCTGCCGCGGACGCTCATCGCCATCCTCGAAAACTACCAGCAGGCTGACGGCTCGGTGGTCATCCCCAAAGCGCTGCACCCCTGGATGGGAGGCATCGAGGTCATCGAGCCTGAATAAAAGGCAGAAACAATCAGCCAGAATATTCGTAGAAGATAACTGAACAGAATCCGATATCAGATATTGGGTATTGGGATGAACAATACCTGATACCCAATACCCATAAGGAGATTATCGTGCCCGTCTGGTTAGAATCAACGATTAACATTCTCATCATCCTCACGATGGTTGTAGGACAGCTTGGCCTGATCATCCCCATCTTTCCCGGCAACGTAGTCATCTGGGTGGCTGCCCTGGTCTATGGCATCGCCTTTGGATTTGGCAGACTGGGGGGGATTCTCTTCGGCGTCATCACTCTATTACTGCTGGCCGCGGTAACCGCTGATAACATATTGATGGGCGCAAAAGCCCGCGAGAAGGGCGCGGACTGGGGCTCGATCTTCGCGGCTCTGGCTGCGGGGGTGATCTTCACCTTTGTGTTTCCCCCGCTTGGAGGCGTGGTCGCTGCTCCCTTGGTCCTGTACCTGATGGAATTCCGCCGTTTGGGAGAGAGCAAGCAAGCCACCGAGGTAGTCAAAGCGCTGGTTTTAGGGCTGGGACTCTCGTTTATAGCGCGCTTCTTGTTGGGATTATTGATGATCGGATTGTGGGCTGTGTGGGCGAATTGGGGGTAGACAGAGGAGGGCAGACTGAAGGCCAAATTGCCCCCGTCGTCCGTCTTCTATCATCGGTCAGGTGTAAAAAACACCATCTCCACCCCCAAACGTTCGAGACCCTCCTCGGCCCAATACCCAACCGTGGCAGAATCGTCATCCAAAACATCGAACAATGCGGGAATAGCAGCTCGATCTCCAATCAGAGCTAGCGCACGAACGGCTTCCAGGCGCGCAACCTGAGGGCCAATTTGCATGATCTCGATCAGCGCCGGCACAGCCCCCGGGCCCACGGCAATCAAGGCTTCAGCCGCCAGACGCCGCAGCAGTTGGTCATGATCATTCAAAGCAGAGATCAGATCGGGGATCGTCTCACCAGAAGCATGCTCTTTGAAGGCTAAAGCTGCGCACTGGCGCACCGATAGATCAGGATCGCTCAACCCCTTTCGGAGCAGAAGGGTGGATTCGGGATGCGCGATTCCCGCCAGGGCGCGCGTGGCCCACCAGCGGGTATCGGCGTCCGAGGAACCGAGCAATTCTTTCAAGGCTGGCAGTGCGTCGGCCCCGAAAGCAGCCATTTCAACAGCGGCTGCTTCGGCCTGCTCATCGTCGCCGGATATCAGATTGGAAATTAGAAAATTGAGATTGGACATGGTAAGAAACCCGGTTTCTTGCAGAAACCGGGTTTCTAGATCCTATTTCTCCGGCGGCGGAACAGGCAGATCAGCCTTGGCGGTTTTCACCCATTTGTCGCCCTCATCAATCAACATGACCGGGATGTCGTCGCGGATCGGATATTTCCGGTCACAGTCCTGGCAGATGAACCAGGATTCTTTGTAATACTCTAACAGGCCTTCCGTCTCCCGCACACAGGCAGGGCAACGTAAGATTTCAATGAGTTCTTGACTGACCATTAGTTTCTCCAAATCAAAGTGGTTTTTTAAATTCTTCTATTATCATGCCCGCATCCCGGATGATACCACCCATCGTGAAAGCATTTATCGGATTCGCACGTGGAATGATGATTATGCGTTTGCCATCCGTCATAGCAATATGCTTACTTTCCCGCGCTATCCAATAGCCCGCCTTTCGAAAGCCTTTCCCAGCGCGGCGGTGGTCCACTCCCGGCAATCTAGGCATTGCTAAACCGGCACTTCAATCATGCGAGTCATCTGACCTTTCACAAGATCATTGACGGTCTCAATGTACAACCGAATAGCATCTTTGATATTTTCAAGTGCTTCTTCTTCAATTTTCCCTTGAGATCAACAGCCAGGTAACCCTGGACACCAAATCGCGAATCCTTCCTCATTCTGTTCTAGTTTTACTTTATATTCCATGTCAGACATCCTCAAAGCGAATATTGATGTTCGTTGTACCGTTATCGAGATCCACTCCTTGAATCACTACGGCCTTACCACTCTCGTGGCCATCGAATACCATGCTGAAGGTAGTTTCGGTGATAGCAGTGTTGATTGTACGTTCTGTCAACCCCATCCCGGTTAACGCATCACGGTAGAACTCGATGGCTTCTTCGACCGTCAAGCTGGTAGCGAAGTTGACCTGCTCGCCGATTTTAGTGAAGTTCTGCACATCATCGGGGAGAGGGAATTCCGTGTCGAATTCTTGCCCCTCATCAACGGGTTCAGGAGCTTCTTCGGCCTGGCTTTCTTCTGCCGTTTCTTCCTCTGGCGTTGTGTCTTCTATGGGACTTTCAGCCGCCCCTCCTTCTGCAGAAGGTTCTTCGACAGCAGGGCCTTCACCCGCATCGATTGCACCGCCAACCAGAGAGCAAGCCATGCTTGCAATCAAAAGGGTTACCAATAACAAAAATAATAATTGTTTACGTTTCATGTCTTATTTACCTCTGGCATTCGTATCTGGATGACCAATAGTCAACGGCAAGCTTCCCGATAAGCGTCCAAATTCCAGTTTTTCTTTAGAAAATCGAAATCCATGGCGTTAGCTTTCGGGCAGAACTCATCGCTGGCGATTTCGTATTCTACCCCAAAAACCGCTTTTCCGCTTTCGACAAAGGGCAGAAGAAGATCACACTCATCGAAGGAGAAGCACTCTTCGTTGAGCGCCCAATCGAAGTATAGCCATAAATCTTGTGCCTGACCCAAATCGTTCTTCAATCCAATAGATAGGCCGCGAGAGTGTGCCTCCTCAGCCAGCCAGCGGTTGTAATCCAATTGGTCTTGATAGGAGAGGGGGAAACCTGTTTCATTCTCGTATCCATCCACATTATCAGGCTCGACGCCATCACACCCCTTGGCAACAGCTAAATCCATGCGAGCTTCGATGATCGGAGCTATCAAATCCATGCGGTGGATGTCCAACCATTTTTCGTCTGGCCAGCCTTCGAGTTCCCTTCCAAGCACCTCAGCTGGAAAATCTCCAGCATCTACGCGCCAGTCTTCCCAACTCCCGGCGCTGAAGTAACAGATTACCACTCGCCCGTCGGCGTGCAATTCAGCGATTACGCTCTGAGGCGCATCGAAGAGATCAATATCATACATCTGCACGTCGAAAGCGGTATTGATCTCCCCAGATAACTGCCACTGCCAACTCGCGCCAGGGACAGGCTGCCACCAGCCAGACTCTCGGCTGCGGCCGGATTCAACCGGCGTCGCAACACCCTCATTTCGTTCGACAGAAAGGCCAGGAGCACAGGTCGCAAGAAAGAGAATTGCACATATAACCCCCAGCCTGCTCAAAACGATGTTCATTGGAAAGTGATCTTTTCGACGCGTATATTTTCCCGACCCACCAGATTCTGCAAATCAGCGATCAAGTCAGGGCTAAGGTGAGTCGAATAGTTGGGGAAGTCGAGCAAAAAACCGCGACCATCTTCGAAGATATGGAAGGCGAAACGATCTACTCCCGGGTGGCTGATCAATTTGCCAAAGATGCGGCGCAGCAGCAGACTATCGCGCACTTTCCCCAAAGAAGGTCGCAGGATCACGGTGATCATGTGAACATCATCGCCGCCGATAATGGGTAAAGCTGGCAACGGAGGTGAAACCGCCTCGGCAACCATCTCGCCGGGTTCAGCTAAATCGGAAGATGTCTGCTCAGCAATGATTTCCTGCAATTGTTGAACTTCATGGAATTCCTCAGCCAGAGATAAGGCCTCCTCTACCAAGGATCCCCCCTCTCGAGGTTCCTCACTGCGTACTTCGAGCGCCCGGGCTTCGACAGGGATGGCCGCCGGCGTCAGGGTTGAGCTATTGAACTCATGCCAATCATCGGGGAAAGCCTCGGGGGGCGGAGGCAAGCTCACATCGTCCCAGGTTTCCAGCTCGTACGAAGTCGCATCTTCGGCGATCTGAGATTCAACGTAGAGAGTCTGGGGGCGCGCATCGGGATTGTGAGCAGGAATCACGCTAAATCGTGAGTCCGAACTTCCCCCGGGGAGCTGATAAGATCCCTCCAGAGGGGGAACGCGATTCAGTTCGGTGGTGATATGATCAACCAATACTTTTGGCTCTGCCCCCTGGGCGTCTACTTTTCCGTCCACCATCACGATGGCGTCGAAATCAATGAGATCGCGGAACTTCTCCCAGATGCGCGGGAAGATCACCAGGTCAATAACTCCTTGCATGTCTTCGAGGGCTACGAAACCCATGGGCTGACCCTTTTTGGTGGTATGAGGACGGATGCGGGCGATCAGGCCAGCCACGCGCACCGCTTGTCTGTCACCCGCTTCGGCTAACTCAGTCGAGTAATGGGTGACATTCTGAGCAATCGCGTCCATCACCGAGCTGAGGGGGTGATCGGAAACGTAGAAGCCAATCAGTTCGCGCTCCCAATCGAGTTGCTCGCGGCGGGTGACTTCAGCATCAATGGAGGGTAACTCGATTTTTTCCGCCAAACCTGTTTGAGGTCCGAACATGGTGATTTGCCCACTATCGGCGGCCTCGAAATACGAAGTGCTGATCGAGATGATCCGATCGAGGGCATCGAATAAAGCCGGGCGAGTGCCAAAGACATCCAAGGCCCCCACTTTGATCAGACACTCGAGGGCGCGCTTCCCCACCTTGCGCAAATCCGCCCGGCGGATGAAATCATTTAGATCGGTGAATGGGCTATCTTTTCGTGCTTCCAACAGCGTTTCTACGGGCCCATGACCGACGTTCTTGACTGCGCCCAGACCGAAACGAATACTTTGACTGGTGGCGGGTGACCCTTCGCCATGGCTCAGGGCAAGCGGGTGACGGGGTTTGCTTCCGTCCTCCGTCGTCCGTCGTCCATCTTCTATTGTAAAATCCCAACCACTGGCGTTAATATCAGGCGGCAATACCTCGATGCCCATGCGGCGGCAATCGGCAACATAGGCGGCTACTTTATCGGTGTTATTCAGCTCGACTGAGAGCAAGGCGGTCATGTACTCGACAGGATAATGAGTCTTGAGATAGGCCGTTTGCACAGCGATCACTGCATAATCTGCGCCGTGAGATTTATTGAAGCCATACCTGGCAAATTCTTCCCAGTCTTCGAAGATTGCTGCCGCAATGACCTCGTCGAGGCCATTCTTCACCGCCCCGGCAATGAATTTTTCGCGATGCTCCTCCAGTTGCTCCCCGATCTTCTTCGAGATTGCCTTGCGCAAATAATCGGCCTCGGAAGCGGTATATCCGGCGATCTCCACCGCCGCACGCATCAGCTGTTCCTGATAAACGGGGATGCCATACGTTTCTTCGAAGATGGGTTCCAGAGCGGGATGTGCGTAGGCAACTTCTTCCTGACCATGCATTCGCCTGATATAGCTGGGGATAAAATCCATCGGGCCAGGGCGAAAGAGGGAGATCATCGCAACGACGTGATCCAGGTTTTGGGGCTTCATCTCCACCAGATAGCGCCTCATGCCGGCGCCTTCTACCTGGAAAACCCCGGCTGTCTCGCCACGACCTAAAAGTTCATAGGTGGCAGGGTCGTCTAATGGTATGTTATGGAGGTTGAACTCAACGCCATGCCGTTCTTTGATCAAATCGCAAGCCCGGGCCATCACGGTCAGTGTGGATAGGCCCAAGAAATCTATTTTGAGCAAACCCTGATCGTCAATGGCCGACATCTCGAATTGCGTGACAGTTTTTACTGGGCTATCCTGCGCGGAGCCGGTAGGGCGATGCAATGGCAAATATTCGATGATGGGTTTATCCGTAACTACCACCCCAGCAGCGTGGGTTCCAGCATTGCGAACAACGCCTTCCATCCCTTTAGCGGTATCAATCAGATCTTGAATATATACGGCAGAGCGATATACTTGTTTGAATTCGGGGACAGTTTCCAAAGCCTCTTCGATGGTCACCGTCTTGCCGGGGATAGCAGGGATCAGTTTAGCGATCCGATCCACTTCGTTGATGGGAATGTCTTTTACACGTCCGACATCCCGGATAGCGGCGCGGGCTTTCATAGTGCCAAAGGTGATGATTTGGGCTACCTTGTCGTCGCCATATTTCCGGGCGGTGTACTCCATCATTTCAGCGCGGCGGTCGTCGCGGAAATCCAGGTCGATATCAGGCATCGAAACACGCCCGGGGTTGAGGAAGCGTTCGAAGATCAGGCCATGCTCGATGGGGTCCACCAGAGTAATCCCCAAAGCATAAGCCACAATCGAGCCGGCGGCTGAGCCGCGAGCGTTGTACCAGATGCCCTCTTTTTCAGCATGTTGACAAAGATCCCACACGATCAAGAAATAAGCGTCAAAGCCCATTTCATGGATCACCTTCAATTCGTACTCCAGGCGACTGACTATTTCGGGCTCGTCGGCGCGCGGCCCATAAAGCCTGCGCAATCCCTGCATACAAAGATCATGTAGATAACTTTCAGCCGTTTCTCCGTCAGGGACGGGAAAGTCTGGCAGGTGATAACCTTTGAAGCCCAAATCCACCACACAGCGCTCGGCAATCAACAGGGTGTTGGCGATCGCCTCCGGAACTTCGGAAAAGATTCGGCCCATCTCAGCAGGGCTTCTCAAATAATAAGTGTTATCCGACATGCGCATGCGCTTCGGGTCCGTCAGCAGCGAACCGGTCTGCACGGCCAATAAGATGTCCTGCAGCGCAGCATCGGAGGGATTGATATAATGGACATCATTGGTCGCCACATAGCGGGCTTTATAGCGCGGGCCGAGTTCCAGCAGCGCCTTGTTGATGTTATCCAATACGGGGATTTCATGTATCTGAAGTTCGAGATAGAAATTATCCTGGCCGAAGACTTCGAAATACCAATCTAATTGGGCGCGTGCTCCAGCGATATCACCCTTTTCGATCATCCGGGGGATTTCGGCGGCCATGCACCCCGAAGTGCAAATTAACCCCTCGGCGTGTTTGGCCAGACATTCATGATCAATCCGTGGATAGTAGTAGAATCCTTCGAGTTGGGCTGCGGAGGCGATTTTGAGCAGATTCTGGTAGCCGGTTTGATTCTGCGCCAGCAGCAACAAATGCGACGATTTTTTATCTAGCTGGGCGTTGCGGTCAGTCATCCGCCGGGCAGCCAGATAAGCCTCCAACCCAATGATCGGCTTGATGCCCGCCTCGGTTGCCGCCTTATAAAAATCAATTACCCCAAACATCGCGCCATGATCGGTGATTGCCAGAGCTGGCATCTCTAACTCGACGGCGCGCTGAACCAGCTTCTTGATATTGCTCAAGCCATCGAGCAGAGAATATTCCGTGTGGGCGTGGAGGTGAACGAAACTCATAGGCCAAATTCGATTATAGCACGGAGGTTCGAGGTATATTTATTATTGGGCTTAAAGAATCCAATTCTTTAAGTTTGACTATCTTGTGATAGAACATAAGTTCGAATATAATTACCCCGCATCACCTTGGAAAGGAACGATATGGCCTTGCCCCATTTACCAACTTCCCTTAGAATCGCCGAGAGCCGGGTTCGCCATACCCGGCTCTCTCTAAGGAGGAGAAGAAGAGAAATCGCCCTTCGAGAATAAATATACTAAATGTCCTGGAGTTTTGCATGACGCTTACCCTACGCTTAACCTACGGAAACCCATCAAATCTGATAGTTTTAATCATATTCTCATGAATCTAGCCATCCACACACAAAATCTAGGCCGAATCTACAAGATTCGCGGCGGAAAGAAGACCGAGCCCAAGGAACTGGAAGCCCTGAGGGATGTCGACCTGGAAATCCCTCGAGGAGAGTTGTTCGGGCTGCTGGGTCCCAATGGGGCAGGAAAAACCACCCTGATCAAAATCCTCACCACACTGCTGGCGCCCACTTCGGGTCGGGCCTGGGTGACGGGTTTCGATGTCACCAAAGACTCCCATAAGGTGCGCGCCCGCATCAATATGGTTTCGGGAGGAGAGGCTTCCGGTTATGGCTTGCTCACCGTCAGGGAGAATCTTTGGATGTTCAGCCAGTTCTATGGCATTCCCTCCAAGGAGGCGAACCGCCGCATCAAGCAACTGATGGAAGTGGTGGGCCTTGGAGACCGCCTGAATACCAAATCATCGGATCTCTCCACTGGCCTGCGACAGAAGATGAATATCGTGCGCGGCTTCATGACCAATCCCGAGGTGCTCTTCCTCGATGAGCCAACCCTAGGGCTTGACGTGGGCGCATCGCGCGATGTGCGCAGATTCATCCGCCAATGGATTGATGAGGATCACTTCCGTACACTGCTGCTGACCACACACTACATGGTAGAGGCCGATGAATTGTGTGACCGTGTGGCGATTATCAACGAGGGGCGCGTGCTGGCCTGTGATACGCCTGCCAACTTGAAACGACGGCTTCAGCAGGATGCCATCTTCAAGATGGAGGTCAGCCCCCTCAACGGACTGAACGTGGACTCCTTCGAGGGGTTGCCCGGAGTTAGAAAAGCGATTCATGTTCCCAAAGATGGCACTGCCGAGCTCGACCTGATCCTGGAGAAGGATGACGCTTTGGGGGGAGTAGTCAACATGATGACCTCCAACGATGTACACATCCTCAATCTGCACAAGCGAGAACCTACTCTGGAGGATGTCTTCGTTGATCTGGTTGGCCGCAGCATGGAGGAGGTGGAAGCCGGTGAAGAGTGAGCAGTGGACCGTTGACAGTAATCAGTGGGCGGTTGAAAAAAATTCTGGCCTGAAATTTTTCCTTCAGACCGTCATTGCCCGCGCCTATCCGCGCATCATTGGGCAACAACGAGAGAAGTCGTGGATGTTCTTCGATATCTTCCTGCCCCTGCTGGCCGTCTCTGCCTATGTCTTCGTCTATCGGGCTATCGGCGCGCCGGAAGAATACGTTGGCTTTGTGGTCATGGGTGGGGCAATGACAGCATTTTGGATGAACGTGCTATGGAGCATGTCCAGCCAGCTCTATTGGGAGAAAGAGATGGGTAACCTGGCCTTGTATATCATGGCGCCCAACTCCATGATGGCAATCTTGCTGGGAATGGCTTTGGGCGGTATGGTAGCGACGCTGTTGAGGGCACTGGCCATCACCCTCCTGGGAAGCTGGATTTTCGATATCCCCTATGCCGTGGTCAGCTTCGGACAACTTTTCCTGGTTTTCATGCTGGCAATGGTCGCATTGTATGGAATGGGCATGTTATTCGCGTCCCTGTTCCTGCTGTTGAGCCGCGAGGCCTGGCATCTCTCCAACCTGGCCCAAGAGCCAGTGTATTTATTTTCTGGCTTCTATTTCCCTATCAAGAGCTTCAACTTCTGGGTGGCGATGTCTGCCTCGATCATCCCCCTCACCTTGGGACTCGATGCCATGCGCCAGCTCGTCTTTCCATCCGGCGCAGCTCTGGGCTTCCTCAGCATCCCTGTGGAGATGGGCATTCTCTCAGGCCTGTGCGTAGTATTCCTCACCGCCGCCAAGCTGCTCCTGGCCTATATGGAAAAACTAGCCATCCGTGAAGGTCGGTTGACGGAGAGCAGGAGGTAGAAGTGTATACAAAAATACGCACCTTCCGCATCGCCGCCTGGTTGGGCTGGCAAATCGAATCCAACTGGACTGACCCGTTTCTCTTCGCGGTTTACTCCATCGCCAAGCCGCTGGCTGGCGCGGCCATCCTGGTAGTCATGTACAGCATTATCACCAACAAGGCCTTCGATACCCCTATCTTCCCCTACATCTACCTGGGTAACGCTTTCTATATGTACGTGGGCGGAGTGATGACCGGCATCTCGTGGGCGGTGATTGACGACCGCGAACGCTATAAGACTCTCAAATACATGTACGTTGCTCCCATCCACATGCCAAGCTACTTGATCGGCCGAGGCGTCGCGCGCTTCATCGTCGCTACGATCTCGGTGCTGATCACAATTCTATTTGGCGTGGCTTTCCTGCATGTAAAGATCAACCTGGATGCCGTGAATTGGGGATTATTCTTCGTTTCCCTGTTCGTGGGAATCATCATGCTGGCGATGATGGGGCTGATGCTGGCCGGGGTCACGCTGCTCATCGCTCAACATGTCTGGTTCATCGGGGATGCCGTTGCAGGAGCGTTATACCTTTTCAGCGGGGCTATCTTTCCCCTCGACGTATTGCCAAAATTTCTCCGTCCAGTGGGCTACTTCATGCCCATTACCTATTGGCTGGAGTTATTGCGGCGCTCGCTGGTTGGCTCCGTGGCGCAGGCTTTTCCCACACTGGCAGGATTCAACAACAACCAACTGATGAGCATCCTGCTTGGCTTGACGGCTGTCTTCGCTGTACTCGCTGGCGTGATCTTCTACTGGTGTGAATACCGCGCCCGAGAGCGCGGCCTGATCGATATTGTGACGAATTACTAACGAAAAGCGTAAAGACGTGAAACGTAATATAGCTCACGTTTCGCGTTCTATGTTTCAATTCGCTGGGAGAAATCAATGAAATCTAAAACCACCTATATCGGGAAAACAAACCCCACACCCCTCGGCCTGGTGTGGGTCGCAGTCGTTGGAGAAGGGTTGCTGGCGGTATCTATGTCCGATGACAAAGACGCCTTCATCGAAGATCTGGAAAATCGTCATCACGCCGAAATCATATTCGATGAGCAGCGCGCCAAAGCATATACACGTCAAATCGAAGAATATCTTGCCGGGGAGCGCGAGAGCTTCGATCTGCCCATCGACTGGTCGGTGATGACGCCTTTTCAGAAGAAGGTCTTGATAGCAACTTGCGAGATACGACGCGGTGAAACGCGCACCTACAAAGAGATTGCTGTGCGGATCGGTACCCCCCACGCATCACGAGCAGTTGGGCGCGCCGAAGCCACCAACCCTATCCCCATTGTGATCCCTTGCCACCGGGTGATCGGCTCCGATGGGAAACTACACGGGTACGGTGGTCACGGCGGTTTGGAAACGAAAGCCTGGTTGCTCGAACTCGAGGCTCGAGAATAGTCGTTAGACTATTCTTCTTCGACTTCTTCGGGGGGCTGCTCAGGTTCCTCAGACTTGCGGTCGAGCATCTGCATCTGAGAGGCGACCACTTTGGTGAAATAACGCGTCTCGCCGCCACTTTCGAAACGATCAGTTTGCAAACGCCCCTCGAGGAAAACCAGGCTCCCTTTTTTAAGATATTGCTGGCAGACCTCTCCTAGCCGCCCCCATGCTTCAACATTGAACCAGTCAGTAGCCTCTTTTGTTTCACCATCTTTGTCCTTCCAGCGGCGGTTGACGGCTACACTGAAAGCGCAAACTTGCTTCCCAGATGGTATATAGCGGCTCTCGGGACCTTTCCCCAAGTTTCCAATCAGTTGCACGCGATTTAGGCCTGGCATAGTACCCTCTCCTTAATAATTATCAATATAAATTGTAACTACTCAGCCAAACGGAGAAATTCCCGAAAAAAGGGTGTGCGTGGGGGTGCTGCGCACCCCCACGCACACCCTTTTTTCGGGCTAATCCGTTCGATGACTGAGCAGTTACTATAAATTTACTGTATATAATTGTAATGCAAATGTAACTCTTGTCAAGAACCCAGTTGCATCCTCGCTCAAAGGCTGGTATCCTTGATAAAGCACCAACTTCCTCTCAACCACACTTACGAAACCAAGGGATTTATGTACATCGCAATCGAAGGCGTCATCGGCGTCGGCAAAACCACACTGGCCCGTCTATTACAACCTGCATTCGAAGCTGAGCTGCTCCTTGAAGTTTTCGAAGAAAACCCTTTTCTGGCGGACTTTTATTCGGATCGTGAGCGCTACGCGTTTCAAACCCAAATCTTTTTCTTGCTCAGCCGTTATCATCAGCAGCGAGCTGTCTCGAAATTATTGGAGCCAGGAAAAAATGTGATCACAGATTACACCTTTAAGAAAGATGCTCTCTTTGCCGGCATCAATCTGAAGAACGATGAACTCGACACCTATCATCAAGTGCATGACGCCCTGGCCGAAAAAATACCTTTCCCCGATCTGATCGTCTATCTGCGAGCCAGCACGGACGTGCTCATGCAGCGCATCGCCCATCGAGATCGTCCTTATGAGAGAAATATGGACTCTGGCTACATCGCCGAGTTAAACCGGACGTATGAAGACTTCTTCGGAAATGGTTACGATGGGCTAAAAATCCTCTCCATTGACACAAATGATCTCAACTACGTCGCCAACCCTGGGGATTTGCAATTCGTCGAGAATCGGATTCGCCAAAGCCTGGAGATGCCCCCCTTCCAAATAGAGCTTCCCCTCGGCTGATCTTTTGGCCGAGACGGCTCCGGGGTAAGGAGGAAAAGTTATGCAGATTACCTCTGAAATCCTCAGACAATTTGCAGAGACCACTGTCGA
>VGOC01000049.1 GCA_016865865.1 Chloroflexota bacterium | reverse complement strand
GGCAGTCACGTCTATGTACTTGCCATTGGGAACGTCTTTGACACGATCGAGTATCTCCAGACGGACTTTGGCCTTGTAATTGCCGAACAGTTCCAATTCTTCTGGAAGGATGCCGACCTCTTCAGCCAGTTTGTTGACTCTCTTGATATTGGGTTGTTGGGCTTGAGCAATTTCGATGTCCGAGGGTACTGGATACAGAAGCTCGAGCGGGACAGGTTTGAATTTGACTGTGGCGTTCTTATATGTGGACATGGTGGCTCCCATTTAGAAAATTGTGATTGGTGATTGGTGATTAGCGAACAGGTATCCAGGAATTAGGTGACTGGGAAAAAAGGTAATTCATAAATAGCAGACCTCTATTCCCTGATCCCTAATCACTAGTCACCTGATTACCTTATACCTTGATGAGACCGTTGGCAATCTTTGCTGCCCGCACAGTATTGCGCATTAGCATGGCGATAGTCATTGGGCCGACGCCGCCTGGGGAGGGGGAAATCCAGCCGGCAACTTCTTTGACTTCGTCGAAGGCCACATCGCCGGTCAGGTAATAGCCCTTCTCTTTGGTAGCATCTTCGATGCGGTGCGTGCCGACATCAATCACGGCTGCGCCGGGTTTGACCCAGTCTTTCTTGACCATCTCTATCTGCCCCACAGCAGCGATGAGCACATCGGCCTGACGGCAGACCTCGGACAGGTTTTTGGTGCGGGAGTGGCAAATCGTCACCGTGGCGTCTCGTTTGACCAGCAGCAAGGCTGCCGGCATTCCCACGATGTTCGAGCGGCCCAGGACGACAGCGTTCGCGCCTCTGAGTTCGACGCCGACTTCATCTAAGAGATAGATACAGCCATCAGGGGTACAGGGCACGAACAGCGGTTCGCGGCCTTTCTGCGCCAGACGCCCCATATTGATGGGATGAAAGCCATCTACGTCTTTCTCCACGCTGATCGTGCGCAGAACAGCTTCGTCGTCGAGATGCTTGGGGAGCGGCAGTTGCACCAGGATGCCGTTCACCTTGAGGTCGGCGTTCAACTTTCTTACCAACGCTTCGACCTCTTCTTGTGAAGAATCAGTGGGCAGCGTGTAGCTGAAGGATTCCATGCCCAATTGCTTGCACATGCGCTGCTTCATGCCCACGTAAACCTCGGAGGCAGGGTTTTCCCCAACGAGAACAGTGGCCAACCCCGGGGAGGCATATCCTTGAGCAACCATTTCGGTCACGTCTGCTGCGGCCTGTTCGCGAACTTTTTTAGCGATGGCAGTGCCGTCAATGAGTTTTGCTGTCATATTTCGCTCCTATCGATCAGAATTTTTCGCAGCATCATTATCTCTAAAATCAACTCAAAAGACAAGTTATTTTTGTCACGAGATTGACTTCGATTATCTCAAGCAGGCGGGCGCCTGCTATCTTGTCAACCAGCATCGAATTTATTCGAGGGTTGAGCAGTTACAATTCTAGAAATTTCAGTATAATTCCTCCCATGCGATTCGATTCTCCTATTAACCGCCCAATCATCACCTCGAACGGCGTCGTGCGTCCCACACTCGTCGAGGTGGATTTAGGCCGTCTGGCAGACAACTTTCACGCTATTCGGCGGAAAGTCGCTCCAGCAATGATGATGCCTATCTTGAAGGCTAACGCTTACGGGCATGGATTAGTTGAAGTAGCCCGTTTGATGGAATCATTGGGGGCGGATTACCTCGGTGTGGCTGTGCTCGAAGAGGGGATTCTGCTGCGCGAGGAGGGCATCCGCACGCCCATTCTGGTGTTGGGTGGGATTCTGGGAAATCAGGTTCCCCACTTCCTGAAGCATGATCTGACCATTACGGCCTCTTCGATCGAGAAGCTCTGGCAGGTGGACGAGATTGCCGAACAATTGGGAGTGAAAGCCAGAGTTCACCTCAAGATAGACACCGGCATGGAACGTATCGGCGTGCATTACTACAGCGCCGATGAGCTATTGGATGCCTCGGTGAAGTGCAAACATCTGGATGTCGAGGGCGTCTTCTCCCATTTCGCCAGTTCTGACGCGGCCGATCTCCGTTATGCTCGATTGCAGATCGAGCGTTTCGAGGAGGTCTTGACCTTCTTCGAGAAGCGCAACTTGCCGCCGCCCCGCCTTCGGCACATGGCAAACTCCGGGGCCGTTTTACAGCTCCCAGAGGCTTATTTCGACATGGTACGACCAGGCTTGATACTGTATGGCGTCTACCCTTCCCTCGAGGCGGCGCACACTGTAGAGCTCAGCCCGGCTTTGAGCTGGAAGTCGCGCGTGGTCTACTTCAAGGTCATCAAACCCGGTCATCCCGTGGGCTATGGCTCGACTTGGCAGAGCGATCACATGGTGCGGGCGGTGACTGTCCCGGTAGGATATGGCGACGGCTATTTCCGGGCGATGTCGAATCAGGCCCAGGTGTTGATCCGCGGGAAGCGCTATCCGGTGGTGGGGCGCATCTCTATGGATCAGATCGTGGTCAATATCGAGTGGGAGAGCGCCTACAACGACGACGAGGTGGTGCTGATTGGAGATATGGGCGACGAGGCTATCACAGCTGAAGATTTGGCCGAATGGGCGGGTACGATCCCTTATGAGATTTTGACGAATATCAATACGCGTGTGCCGAGGGTGTACATGAAACGTATAACGTAAAGTTGGCGATGTCTCGTTTTCGGTTCTACGATTTACTCGTTGTTTTATGGTAACTACTCAGCCAAACGGAGAAATTCCCAAAAAAAGGGTGTGCGCAGGGGGCGTAGCCGCTTTGCGTGCGCACACCCTTTTTTCGGGTAAATCCGTTCGATGGCTGAGCAGTTACGTTTTATGTTATACTCCGCCTGGCGAGGTGAGTACGCTATCCGCTATTGTGTGATTGGTGGTCAAGCTGTCAATGCCTATGCTGAACCTCTGGTTAGTTTGGATTTGGATCTGGCGGTGGCCGTTGATCAAATCGAATTCGTCGAGGAGCTCTTCGCTCGAGAGTTCCAAGTCAGACGCTTTTCTCACAGCATCAAAATTTCACAGGAAGGTTCTGACCTGAGAGTACTGATACAGACCGACCCTCTCTATGCGGGCTTTGTCGGACGAAGTGTAGAGAGGGAGATTTTGGGTCTGATTATGCCGGTGGCGTGTCTCGAGGATGTGCTTCAGGGAAAAGTGTGGGCAGCGCTCGACTCTGATCGGCGGGCTAGTAAGCGCCAAAAAGACCTGGCCGATATCGCTCGTCTTGTGGAAGCGTATCCTGGCTTGCGTGAGAAAGTCCCGGACGAGATTTTGTCTCGGTTGTTATGATTGTCATGGAATCCAGAGAGTACCGCCCCGAATTGATCCCCCGCAAGGGAGAACGTATCGCCTGGCTGTTGTTGCTGCCCTCGCTGATTTACCTGGGTGTTGGCATCTGGAGCGATGATGGCCTCGCCTGGCTGCCGGTGATTTTTGTGTTGCTGGTGTTCTTGTCCGCTGGCAGTATCACCCTCGGAAATTGGGTGGATCGCAAGACGGTGCTGCGATTAGCTCCCGAGGGAGTTAGTTTCCGCAACGGGTTGCGAAACGTTTCTTTGAATTGGGATGAAATCCAGGAAGTGCGGGTGCTGGATTCCACCTGGGGGCGTAGAGTCCAGGTTTGGGGTCCGGTGACCCACTTCGCCTTCCGCACATTGGGCGAAGTCTGGATGCAAGGTGAACTCAAAGGGCGAATGGGATTTGCCGATGGCGAGTCCATTTTGAAAATGATCTTGAAATCGAGCGGCCTTCAGGAGATCGAGGCTACAGATAGAGTTCGCAATTATTCTCGTCCGTAGGAGCGAAGCTATTCTGCTTAGGAGCGAAGCTATTCTGCCGTGGTCATACGTGCGCCCTCGGCCGCGAGGGCGTTTTCTTTGTGGAGATTGGTTATGAGTAAATCGAAATTATCTATTGATGAACAAGTTGCCTTGTTGATGCAGGGCACCGAATATGGCGATGAACAGCTCAAGAAAGCCATGACGGATGAATTGCGGGAACGCCTGGTCGAAGCGGAAAAAGAAGGCCGTCGGTTGCGGGTTTACTGCGGATATGATCCGACATCTACCGATCTACATCTGGGGCACACTATCACCATGCGCAAGCTGCGCCAGTTCCAGGATTTAGGCCACGAGGTGACTTTTTTAATTGGCAGCTACACCGCCCTGGTCGGCGACCCATCCGATAAGAACAAAGCGCGTCCCATCCTGACCGAGGAGCAGGTGCTCGAAAATGCCCAAACCTATGCAGAGCAAGCCTTCCGTGTGCTCGACCGGGAGAAGACGATTGTGCGCTACAATGGCGAGTGGTTGTCTGAGCTTTCCCTGCTCGACTTGATCCGCCTGGGGCAGAACTTCACCGTGCAACAATTCCTGGCGCGCGAGAACTTCGCCCAAAGGCTTGCCTCGGAAGAGCCGATCTATTTGCACGAGACTTTCTATGCCCTGATGCAGGGATATGACGCTGTTGCCATGCGGACCGATGTTCAGGTGGGAGGCACCGATCAGCTTTTCAATATCATCGTGGCAGGCCGAAAACTACAATCGGCGTTGGGCCAGAGACCACTGGTGGGCGTCATCACGGGGATCCTGCCTGGCACGGACGGTGTACAGCGCATGTCGAAATCCACGGGGAATATCATCCCCATCAACAGCGGCGCGGATGATATGTATGGCAAGGTGATGAGCGTGCCTGACTCTGCCATGGGAAAGTTTGCGCGACTGACGACACGCTGGACACCAGGCGAAATCAATGATTTTGAATCAGAAGTAGCAGGAGAAAGATTGCACCCGCGAGATGCCAAGATGAAACTGGCCCGGGAGATCACGTCCATCTTCTATGGCGAAGAGGCTGCCCGGGATGCGGAAGCTGCCTTCAAGCGCGTCTTCCAAAAAGGGGATGTGCCTGAGGAGATGGCTGAGTACAAGCTACGGGATGGTCAGTCTGTGCTGGATGTTTTATCTGACAGCGGTATCGTCAGCAGCCGCGGCGAGGGCCGCCGTATGGTGGAGCAGAACGCCGTCAGCCTGAATGGGGAGAGGCTGGCTGATATGCATGCTCCCTTTCCTGGGCCGGGTGTGCTGCGCGTGGGACGGCGCAAATTCCTGCGGGTGGTCGAGTAAGTCTTTATAGCCATGCCCAATAGAACTACCGACTCCTCGCCGTCCCTTGCTCGCAAAATCTTATCAAGCCCTTTGATGCTTTCTTGCTTGCTACTGACGCTGGCTGTTTGGATCATTTTTTTCTTCCAAATCCCCCTCTTCCAAAACCTGTCTTATTGGTTCTGGCCTCTGACAAAGCTGGAGTCTCCGCAAATCTGGTGGATCCTTCCCATATTATTTCTCGATTTCAGCGTTCTGGCTCTTGTTGGTAAGTTTCCCGATAAGGTCTTCCGCAATTTGGTTCTTCTGATCCTGGTTGGGTATATCACACAGCAGATGTTCGCGTTCGTGGAAGGCAGGGGTCTGGATGGCGTCCGAGATCGCGTGGTCAATACCGGCCATGCCGATTTCGCCTACGATGCGGCGAATCCTCCCAGCATCTCGCGCGTCATCCGTGATTACCGCAGCATGATCGAGAAGGGTGAACTTCATCGTTATCCTCACTCGACTAAACCTCCGGGACATTTTTTGGTTTATATCCTCGCCAGCCGGCTGGCGGAACTTCTTCCCTGGTCCACCCCGGACCCGTTCGAGAGACTGGCTACTTTTGCGGCCCTGCTTTTCCCCTTGTTGACCTATCTCCCGCTGATCCCTCTATATCTGTTAGCGCGCCTGTATCTCTCTCGCCAGCATGCCTATCTTGCAGCGTTTCTTTTCATGTCAGCGCCCAACCTCAACCTGATGACTTTACATCTAGATCAGTGTCTCTATCCTTTTTTGTTCATCCTCCCCATCACCCTTTTTCTCTATGGCAAGAGTCATTCTCAGACCCTTCTTTTTGTGTTTAGCGGCATTTCGATCGCTGGGGCGCTGTTCGTCTCGTTTTCACTCGTCCCGATAGCAGCGGTCATCGGGCTGCTTGCGCTTCTTTCTTTTTGGACAAACGGGCAACCGTTTCATCAAAAAGCCTGGCGAGAGATCATAAATCTAATTCTTGCGGGTGCCGGATTTCTGGTCGTCGAGTTGATTCTATATGGGTTTTTCAGATACAACCTCATCGAGGATTATCTCTACGTGATGTCGCGCCATCAAGCCTGGAAAGTCGGCGCCTGGACTCCACGGCTCTCCTTATCCATTGGCGCGCTGGATATACTCGAGTACGCTGTGTGGATGGGCATCCCGCTTTTTCTGTTTGCTGTGAGTTGGATGTTCAAAGCGGCGCGAGGCTGGCGAGGCGATGGTGAGCATTTACTGGCTTTCAGCATTTTGATCAGCTTCTTGGTGATGGCTTTCCTCGGTAGGACGGTCGCCGAGACAGGCCGGTTGTGGATTTTTCTCCTCCCGTGCTTTGCCCTTTTTGCGGCATTCGATCTTCGAAAGAGATACCCGCTTGCAAATGGGCGTATCTTTCCCATGATATTTGGACTTCAACTCATCTCTACCTTCATCATCAAACTATATCAAGATTTCTACTAATTCGCTGCAACCCCTTGCGTGCTACCACGACCTCCACGGGTATGCCCCAGTATGATAGTTTCGTCGTGTCCAGGATATGGAACCCGGCATCATCCAGAGCCTGCCGGACGTAAATTGGCCGGCAATCCACGTAATGGGGAAACCTTGCATGAGACCATTCATAGAGTCTCACAAGTGAATTGGATTTTCCCTCTTTGGACATTGCGACCACCCCGATTCGCCCGCCGCTTTTCAGGACCTTCTGGCATTGTTGCAAGACGATGGGGATCTCGGGCGTATCGAAAAGTTCCAGCGTGAAACTCATAAAAACCGCATCGAAGGAATCGGCCTCGAAGGGTAGTCTGGCGGCATCACCCATTTTTAGTTCCACTCGCTTTGCCAGGTCAGCTCGCTCTATCCTGGATTGGGCGATGTTGCGCATGCCCTCCGAGATATCCAGGCCGCAGATTTTACCCGAATTGCCAACCGCCCGCGCTAAAGCAAGGATGCAATACCCTGTGCCGAAACCGATCTCGAGAATCTTTTCGCCTTCCCTGGCGGCCAGTTTTTGCAAGCCAATCTTTCTAAACTTCCTCTCGCCCCAACCGGTCAGGACGTCATACCAGCGACTGAGCGAATCATAGCTGGCTTTGGCTTCTTCTTTTGACCGCGTTACACGGCTGATAGTGTCATGATGATTCATCTACTCCTGCCCCACGCAATAGAATCGAATCGCCTCGCATAAGAACTCCGGTAGTTCAGGATGGAACTGCTCGAAGGTTTTCCTGAAATCGGGATTGTCTTTGTACATTTGCCCCAGTCCGCGCAGGATTTCATAAGTCGGCTCGTAGAAGTAGCGCATATTTCGATGCCATTGAGCCACCAGCTCCTGCACATCAGGGTTATCGTGACCTTTCGCCATGTTTTCTACGATGCCCAGATAGATGGCTCCGCTCTCGGCCAGGATGGCCTTCTTCTTCTCTTCCGAATAGCTTTTCCAGCGCTTCATGGATTCGTCTACGATCTCGCTGCCATAGAGCAGGCGCGCCTGTTCGGCGTATTCTTCTTGTTGTTTTTCGTTGAATCCCGCGAAGATTTCTTCTTCACTCATATCAACACCTCCGGTGAAATAATTAATAGACTTCTCACGTCCCCTCCTTCATGAGTTTTTTCAGTGAACACAACAGTGCTATCCAGGCGATCTAACTATAACGTGACGTTAATATCAAGGGGAGATGGCAACTCTCTGGGGCGCCTCCCCAGGTACACGATGGAAGTTATGCGTCACGCTGTCGAGCGCATGCGCGAGATCGCAGGGAAAAAGTTGTATAATTGTAACCGCTCAGCCCTCGAACGGATTTACCCTTTTTCGGGGATTTCTCCGTTTGGCTGAGTAGTAGTTACGTATAATCATTATATAAACGAACATCAAGCTGTGACGTAAAGTGTGTGTTTTCGAACTAAGAGGCGCCCAATCTGAAGTGTGCAATTCCATAAGGAGGAAGAAATGCCAAAACTTTCCGTGAATGGAAAAATAATGGATGTCGAACCGGGCAGGCGATTAGTGCTGGCGATCGAGGAAGCTGGCGTTAACATCGGGCACCGCTGCGGCGGTAATGCGCGCTGCACCACCTGCCGCGTGGAATTCGAGAGCGGCGAACCTGCCAGGATGACGCGCGCCGAGTACGAAAAACTCAAGAGCGGCGGCCTGTTGGGTAAAATCCGCCTGGCCTGTCAGATCGTGGTTGATCGGGATATGGTCGTCAAACCACTCGTCACAGCCGAGAATACCCCCCAGTGGAATGGTGATACCGGCCCGACTCCGGACACAAAGGTTATGCCAGAATCGAAGTGGTATGACCCGGAGGAGTTGCAGTTGGAGTAATGAGGGGGAAGCTGTGGACAGTGGACAGTAAGCAGTGTGCAGGTATACTGTTCACTGCTATCTGCTTACTGCCTACTGCCTACTGTATTGTCACGGTGTCATCGCAGCGCTCAACATCACCCCCCCAATCTCCTCCGCTAGAGGCAGATTCTCTTCTTCCAGGACGACCACGATAGTTAGAGGGATTTTTTCCCAATCCGACGAAGTGCCGCCGACGTACCAGGTCAAGGTCTCATCGGTGGGGGTTAGCGACAGGCGCCAGGTAGGGGTGTGGGGTTCCTTCAGGGGCAGAGTGATTGATTTTGCTTCCGAAGGGGAAATCAATTCGAGAGGGGATGCCAGCGGGGGCAATAAAACCCAGCCATCTTCAGGGTGACGGAAAGCCTGGGCGATGCGCGGCGCGGGGCGGATGCCCTGGTTGTTCAGGGTCGCGGCCAGCAAGGCAATCCCCATCGGGCTGGATGCCTCCTCTGAGAAAGAGACCGCGCCCTCGGGCAGCCTAATGGGAACAGGATCGAGCGATGAGGCAGGTACCCCATCTGGGAACAGCACCCTCACCAGATCCCCGGTCGGGTAGCTCCCCTGGATGGCGCGGTTCATCAATGGGGCGCGCTCATCCCGAATCAATTCATCCCATTGTTCATTCAACAGATTGGGGTCATAGCCAGGGTAGGAGGCCATGACCAGGATTTCACCGTTTTGGGCGTTCATCAGGATCAGCGCCCCGCTATGATCGCCGAGCAGATCGTCAGCGATCTCTTGCAGGTCGAGGTCGAGCGTCAGGCGAACGTCGAGGCCGGGGGGAGGCTGGCCGTAGAGCAGGTGATGCCACCAGATGGTGAGAGCATCCTGGCCTTGCAGGCCGCGAAGGTAGGGGTCGAGGCTTGCTTCGAGGCCTGCTTGCCCGTAGATAGGGTTGTTGTAACCCAGTACAGGCCCGAGGCTGGGTGCCAGGGTCAGGCGGGTGTATTGACCGGGCTGCCCAACGGTTTCGACCAATGGGATATCATGCCTGTCGAGCAATGCCCCGCGTGGCTCAAAACGGTCGGAGATGGCGCGGCGGGGGTTGTCGGTGCGGGTGAGCAGGTCTGGGCCGCGCTGATAGGACCACCAGCCATTGGCCAGGGCGGCGGTGGCAAGAGCTATGAGAAGTAATGATGAGAGAGAGATCAAAGGGACGGCAGACAACTGACCACCGACCGCGGTCTGCCGTCTGTCGTCTGCGGTCGCTGAACTGATATGCAGCAAGATTGACAACGCAATAAACGAAACCAGCAGTGATGACCCCCCATACGACACAAAAGGCAGGGTGACGCCGGTGAGGGGCAGCAGGCGCAGATTGCCGCCGATGATCAGCACGCTCTGGGCGACCAGATAGGCGGTCAGGCCGGCGGACAGATAGCGGGAGAAGATATCGCGCGTACGCATAGCGGTGCGCATCCCTCGATGAAGCAGCAGGCCAAGAAGCGCCAGGAATCCCATCGCCCCGACCAGTCCGGTCTCCTCGACCATGGCTGCGAAGACGAAGTCGGAGTGTGCTACCGGTACAACATTTGGGCTGCCCATGCCCGGTCCGCGGCCGAAGATTCCGCCATTGGCAACCGTAATGAGGGATTGCACGATCTGGTAGGAGCGCCCGCTGGGGTCGAGCCAGGGGTTGAGCCATGCTTCGATGCGCAGGCGCACCACATCGAAGAGGGCGTAACCTGCCACCCCGGCCAACCCCAGGCCCAGCGCGCCGAACAGTGGGATCAACCACCAGTCGAGAGCCAGGTAGATCATCACCGAGTAGATGAAGATGAACAGCGAGGCGGTGCCCAGGTC
Organism: Chloroflexota bacterium; assembly: GCA_016865865.1. Classification (GTDB taxonomy): domain Bacteria; phylum Chloroflexota; class Anaerolineae; order Anaerolineales; family UBA11858; genus NIOZ-UU35. Next base: position 11,840 of record VGOC01000049.1, on the reverse strand, counting down.
GCGCTGGACGAGCAGGAGCAGGAGGGCGACGCCGGTCATGATAAGCGTTGGGATGAGTATGCGTAGTTTCGGAATATGTTGCGGAGAGCGTAAAGCGTGAACCGTAAAGCGTAAAGTGTTGGTTGTCTCGGCGTCGGGCCGTTTGACGAAGACATGACTCCAATCGGCGAAGAAGGCAGCCAGATAGACGATCAGCAGCAGTTTGAGCGGCTCGGAGGGCTGCAAATAGACGCCGCAGCAGCCCAACCACAGGCGAGGGCCGTAGCCCATGGGATTGGTACCGAAGATCAAGGTCAGGGCGGTGAGCAGCAGGCCACTGGTCAGCCAGAGATATTTGTAGCGTCGTAAAATTCGTAGGGGGGATTGGATGCGCATCCCTGCGACGAGGATGCCAAGCGCGATCGCCAGCCAGATGGTTTGGCGGAGGCCAAAATAAGTCGTCAAGCGCCAGATGGTCAATAGCCCCCATCCTGTCAGCAGCCCAATGATGGGCAACAGATAAGGATCATGGCTGGCTAATCGGCGGGCGCTCTGTCGGTGGGCGATGGCGAAACCGGTCAGCCAGACCAGGTAGCCGAGCCAGTGGCTCCAGCGGTAGTCAATCTGCCAGGCGCGCGCGACAACGGCAGGCGAGATGGTCAGCGCCAGGGCGTAGAAACCCAAAAAGATGGCCCCCAACACGAAAAGGCGATGTTGCGTTTTGTCCATCGGTTTTCGACCAACTCCCCCAGAGAGTTGCGGGAGTTTATCACTGGCTTTCTCTCCACGTCGTTCGCATGTTCAGCGAGCGACGCGGTTGCCTGTGCCATTTCATTGGTAGATAACGCGAGTTTTCTATGAGCTATCGGTACACAACTTTGCCATCCAGGACGGTCATTTTGCGGCGGCGGTAAGCCCAGCACATATAGGATATCGAGACGAAGTAGCTGGCGGGCAGGCGGTGTAGCCCTTTGACTTTGGCGCCCAACACAGTGGTCTTGCCGCCGAATCCCATCGGACCGATGTCCAATTGATTGGCATCCTCTGTGATGCGGGCTTCGAGCGCTGCCAACTCGGAGTCGGGGTTGGTATCGTCGAGCTGGCGAAAGAGGGCTTCTTTGGACCCCAGGTAGGATGAGCCGCGGTCTCCACCGATGGCGACGCCCAAAGCCCCGGGGGCGCACCCCTTCCCTTGAGCCCGGAAAACCGCGTCCAATACGACTTTGTGCACACCATCCAGGTCGCGCCCCGCGCCCAGGTTACTATCGGGCAGCTTGTATTGCGCGCCGACGTTCTCACAGCCGCCCCCTTTGAGCATCAACTCGATGACCAGGGGTTCGTCTTCGTTGATCTCTTCGAAATGGATGCTGGGAAAGTGCTCATCGCCAGTATTATTCCCTGTGTTCTTTCCGTTGAGGGCGTTCACCGAATTTGGCCGCAGGAACGCCTTTTTGGTGGCCTGCACTACCGCATCCTGGATCTGCTCCCTGAGTATTCGCGTGCTCCACCCTTCGGGGTAGTGGACGTAAAAGATCGGTGTGCCTGTATCCTGGCAGACGGGTGTGGAGTTCTGCCGGGCCATTTCCACATTCTTGAGAATCGTATCCAGCGCGCCTTGGGCGGCAGAACCGGATGCTTCTTGTTCTTTGGCCGTGCGTAACCTTTTTTCGATGTCGGGGGGCAGGTTGGTCGAAGTGAGGCGGACCAGCTCGAGGATTTCTTGAGTCAGATCGGGTTGCATTTGGGCCTCCGGTGATTGGGAATCGGTGGACGGTAATCAGTACACAGTGGACAGGTTTTGTGAATGACTGTTGGTTGCTATATCATACCCTAAAATACTCGAAAATCCAGCTTATCACAAAGGAGTCTTCGGAAATCGTCGGGGCGGTTGCTGGTGAAACCTTCACAAGGTATGATAAACTTAACCAATCATATCAGCCAACATACTGGGTGAACGAACCATGACCGACCAATACTTCTATCCCAATATCTGGGGCCGTAGCATATTGACATCCGCTGAAGAGATTCTTGGGGAGCGAGGCATCAACGCTCTTCTCAACCTGGTAGGATTATCTAACTATATTGGGAATCTGCCTCCGGATGATATCCAGAAGGCATTCCCATTTTCGCACGTAGCAAATTTGCAGCAGGGTTTGTATGATATGTATGGATCCAAGGGGGCAAGGGTGTTTGCCACGCGCGGTGGCGAAGAAACTTTCCGGCACAGTTTACATAAGTACGATAAAGTGCAAAAGGCCGCTCAAGCTGCTATGAGCCTGGGCTCGACGGAAACGCGCATCAAGTTGGGATTACAATTCTTCTCTAAATTCTTCAATACTGTCAGCGATCAAGTTGTGCGCATTGATGAAGACGAGGGGAACTGGTATTGGATTATCGAGCGTTGCCCGATGTGTTGGGGACGAAAAGCCGGCGAACCTGTCTGCCACCTGGGAGTAGGTGTGTTGAACGCAGCCTCGAGATGGGCTACCGGGGGCAAGAAATTTCGTATCGCCGAAACCGGTTGTAAAGCATTGGGGGAAGAAAATTGCATCTACACCATCTCGAAACAATTCGCCGATTGAGGTTGGCGAGGGGTATGTAAAAGTTATCCCACGGTTATCCCACATTATCCCACACGTATCCCCCATATATGCCGCGCCACCCCCTCTTTCATGGGTGGTATGGTAAACTCCCTTTGGCATTTATCAGCATGGACGAAAAAACGCTCCGCACCCTCGAATACCCCAAGATCCTCGACCGCCTGGCGGGGTACTGCGCTTTCAGCGCCTCAGCGGAAAAAGCGCGCGCTCTGAAACCATCTACGCGGTTGCCTGAGGCGCGCCAGCGTCAGGCTGAAACCAGCGAAGCTCGCGCCCTGTTAGTAGAACGCCCCTCGACGAGCGTCGGCGGGGCGCGGGATATACGCCAATCGCTCAAGGCAGCCACCCGCCAGGTCGTCTTGGAAGCGGATCAACTGCTCGATATCAAGTACACCCTGATCGCCTCCCGTAATCTTCGGCGGTTGTTCGAGCGCGAGGGGGATCGCTTTCCGCATCTGGCCGAGATCACTCTGCGTCTGCCGGCTTCGACAGGTTTGGTAGATGCCATCAGCCAGACGCTCGATGACCGCGGCGAAATCCTCGACACGGCCTCGGATCAACTGGCTGCTATCCGGCGCGATCTCAAAGTTGAGCACGACCGCCTGCTCACCCAGTTGCAGCGCATGATCAACAACCCCGATATCAGCCACTATTTACAAGAGGCGCTGATTACCCAGCGCGATGGCCGTTATGTGATTCCCCTGCGGGCGGATTTCAAAGGGCGCGTCAAAGGCATCGTCCATGACCAGTCGTCTTCTGGGGCTACGCTCTTCGTCGAGCCGCTCAGTGTGGTCGAGAAGAACAATAAATATAAAGAGCTTCAGCTTGCTGAGCGCGATGAAGAACGCCGAATTCTTCTGGCGCTGACCGCCCACGTAGCCGAATATGCCCCTGCGTTGGAAGAGATGCTCGAAGCCCTGGCCGATTTGGATGTGGCCTTCGCCCGCGCCAAGTACGCCGAGGAATTGGAGGCCGTGGAACCGAAACTGGTGCCCATGACTGCAGACCGAAGACGCCGGGCGGCAGACCGCGGTCAGTCGTCCGCGGTCAGTCGTCCCCCGCTTGCCCTGAGCCATGCCGAAGGATCCCCCATCATCCGTCTCCTCGATGCCCGGCATCCGCTCCTGGATCAGGAAAAGCTTGCCCTGAGCGGAGGCGAAGGGGTCATCCCCATTGATGTAGAACTCTCCCCGGGGACGCGCGCCCTCGTCATCACCGGCCCCAACACGGGCGGAAAAACAGTCACCCTCAAAACGGTCGGCCTTCTAGCTTTGATGGCTCAAACGGGGCTGCATCTCCCCGTCCATCCCGACTCGGAGATCAGCCTCTTCAAATCCATCTATGCGGATATCGGCGATGAACAATCCATCGAGCAATCGCTATCCACCTTTTCCGGGCATATCACCAATATCATCCGGATTTTGGAGCGCGCCGATACCCGCTCGTTGGTGATCCTGGACGAACTGGGCGCGGGGACTGATCCCCAGGAGGGCGCGGCCTTAGCGCGGGCGCTGCTAACGCACTTGCTCGAGCGTGGGATAACCACTTTGGTGACAACCCACCACCCGGAGTTGAAAGCCTTCGCCCACGCCACGCCGGGAGTGGTCAATGCCAGCGTGGAATTCGACATGGAGACTCTTCGGCCAACCTATCATCTGACTATCGGACTTCCTGGGCGATCCAACGCCCTGGCCATCTCTGAGCGGCTGGGTCTGCCCGGTGAGATCGTCGCAGCGGCGCGCCAGGAGATCAACCCTGCCGACCTGCGCGCGGATGATCTGTTGGACGAAATTTATCGCCAGCGGGAACACTCTCGAAAAGCTCGCCAGCGCGCTGAGGAGGCAAAACATGAGGCTGAAGAGATGCGCGCCGAGTTGGCGGAGCGCCTGGAAGCCATCGAGGATGAGCGCCGTGAGGTGCTCGAGAATGCTCGTGAAGAAGCCGAAGCTGAGGTCAAGCGCGTCCGAAATGAGATCCGCGATCTGCGCGAGGAACTCCGCCGCGCCCACAAGCCGCTGGAGGGGATCCAACTGGTCGAAGAAAAAATCGAGGAATTGTCAGAGGAAGTCGAAATCCCCGTCGAGCGCCATGCGCCGGATATAACCCCGCTGAGTGGGCCAATCCAGCTTGGCTCGAAAGTGCGCGTGCGCGGCCTGGATAAAGTAGGCATCGTCCGCGCGCTTGGCGAAGAAAGAGTCGAGGTTCAAATTGGAATGCTGCGGATGCGGGCCAGTTTGTCGGAGCTGGTATTGGTGGGAGGAGACGAAATTGCGACCGCGGACAGCAGACCGCAGACCACGGATCACCGTCTGCTGTCAGCCGTCGGTGGTCATCCTTCGCCGGGCATCGAACTCGATCTGCGCGGCCAGAACGCCGAAGAAGCGCTCGATATGCTCGAAAACTATCTCGACCGGGCCTATCTGGCGCGGCTGCCCTGGGTGCGGATCATCCATGGTAAGGGTACGGGCAAGCTTCGAGAAGTGGTGCGCGAGGCCTTGAAAAACTACCCGCAGGTGACATCCTTCGAGGCCGGAAAACACAATGAAGGCGGCGAGGGAGTCACGGTTGCCGAGTTGAGGAAATAGTGGAGAATAACCGATGATGCCGCCCATCCAAGCCATCATGATCGGCGCTGGCCAGCGGGGGGGTGAGGTGTATGGCGAGTATGCTGTACGCCACCCTGAGCAGATCCGCTTTATCGCTGTGGCTGAGCCTGACGTAGAACGACGTCAGCGTTTCGCGGCCCGACACAAAATCCATGCTGAAAACCAATTCGATTCCTGGGAGCCTCTGCTCGAACGACCCCGGTCAGGGCAGGCGGCTTTCGTCTGCACGCAGGATCAGCAGCACGTCGCCCCCACATTGGCTGCCCTTCGCGCTGGCTATGATGTGCTGCTCGAAAAGCCCATGGCCACAACCGCCAGGGATTGTCGCCAACTGGTCGCCGTGGCAGAAGAAACCGGGCGACAATTACACATCTGCCACGTTTTACGTTTTACGCCTCATTTCACCCAAATGCGCGAAATCATTCGATCTGGCGAGCTGGGAGAGATCATCAACATCTCCCACCGCGAAAACGTCTCCTGGTGGCACATGGCGCACAGCTTCGTGCGCGGCAACTGGCGGCGGGAAGAAGACAGCGCTCCGATGATCCTGGCCAAGTGCTGCCATGATTTGGATATTCTGATTTGGATGATGGGACAGAATTGTACCCGGCTCAGCAGCGTGGGGAATCTGAAGCACTATCGTCCTGAAAACGCGCCGGAAGGCGCACCCCAACGCTGCCTGGACGGATGTTTGGCGGCGGAGACCTGTCCGTATTACGCCCCGTTCATCTATGTGGACTTGCTGCCTCTATGGAGAAATTACGCCGATACATCCAAAGGATTCCCGCGCCTGGTCACACGGGCGCAGCAACGCGCCCCTGGCCTGGTGAAGGCGATGGCTGGCGTAGCACCTTCGCTGCGCCAGATCAGCGAGTACCGCGGCTGGCCGATTTCTGTCCTGGCCCAGGACCCTACCCCTGAAAATCTCATGGCCGCGCTGAGAGAGGGGCCTTATGGCCGCTGCGTCTATCACTGTGACAATGATGTCGTTGATCATCAGGTTGTCAACATGCAGTTCGAGGGGGGCGCTTCGGCCACTTTGACGATGCACGGTCATTCTCACATCGAGGGACGATCCACGCGCATCCAGGGTTCGCGCGCGGAGTTACAAGCCATCTTTGGGTATGGCGGCGCGTGGATCGAGGTCAACCAACATCGCAGCGATCACAGCATCCGTTACGATACCAGCGCCGAAGAGACTTCTGGACATGGGGGTGGGGATGAGAGGTTGATGGCTGAATTTTTGAATAGTATTCAGATAGATGGGGTGCACTTCTTGGAAAGTGCATCCCCCCTGTCCACAGCGCGCCAATCTTTGGAGAGTCACTTGATGGCTTTTGCGGCTGAGGAGGCCAGGCTCGATGCGAAGGTTGTGCATCTGGCGGAGTATCGTCGCTGATGCGGAAGGATGCTGGGAACCAAATCGGGCATAATCAGCGCGTCAATTGCGGATGATCAGCCATATCCCTGCGAGGATCATTGCCATACCAACCAGCATACCTGAAGAGATATGCTCTCCTAATAGCAAGGCGCCACAAATTACGGCAACAACAGGAATGACAAACGTTACCAGCGAGGAGATCGTAGCGCCGAATCTTTTTATGTTGGAGAAATCGAGCATCATGGCGAAAAAAGTTCCCACGATGGCGGCGTAAAACAGCACGAACCAGCCGCTGCTGTTCACCCGAGAGGTATCTAAACCGGAGAGCCACCAGGCGAAGGGTAAGACGACGATTGTTGATGTGATCATCCTGATCGAGGCGACGTCGAATGTGCTGAAAAGGCGCATTCTTTTACGGATATATATGTTCATCACGCTGGCGCTCAGGATCCCCAAAAAGGTCAGTACATACCCCAAGGGGTTAGCGCGTGCCAAACCTGCAATCCCACTTTCGCCGCGCAGCGTCAAGAGCATGGTCCCCACAAAGGCCAGGATCACCCCAACCCCTCGATTGAGTGTCACTTTTTCATCGGGAAGCAGAAGATGAGCCAGGATCACGGTAAATGCCGGGCCGGTGGTCATCAGCACCGAGGCGACCCCGCTCGAAATAAATTGCAACGAGCTTACGAAAGACATCATCGGCAGCGCTGTCCCAAAAATTCCCAGGATCATACCGTGTTGCCAGAGGACACGATCGCGGGGCCATTTTCGTTTGTTGTTGGGCAGCAGGTAGATGAGTAAAAATCCAAGAGTGGCCATTCCAAGCCGAAGCCCTACATAGGTCAGAGGCGACATTTGCCCTACGCCGAAGCGCGAGGCTACCAGGGTTGTGCCGAACAGTGTGCCGAGCAAGATGATGTTGGGAGCAGGATGTGTTTTCAATGCATTTCTCTTGATTTTGTAGGACTGGTTGTCAACCTGTCCCCTGGGGTCGCACAATCATATCGCGAACAGCGTGTCAGGTAAAGCAGTCTGTACGTCAGGGTTTTCAGAGAGATTTCCGAAAAATGGACGTAGGCTGCTCCGCGCACTCACATCCCTTATTCGGACTTTCACCCAATCCCCCGATTCTATGCTAAGATTATCACAATGCGAGTACTATTGATTTCTGATATCCATGCCAATCTAACTGCCCTGGAAGCTGTGCTTAATGATGTAGCGGCTTACGACTCTGTCTGGTTTTTGGGAGATTTGGTTGGGTATGGGCCCGATCCTAACGAATGCGTGGAACGCCTGCGCGCCTTGCCCGGCCTGGTAGCCTTGAGGGGGAATCACGATGCAGCTATATTGAATCAACTCAGCATCGAAGCCTTCAACGTCGAAGCGCGCCTGGCGATTACCTGGACTCGAAATCATCTATCACCAGCTAATCTGACCTATCTGGATGAATTGCCCGCAAAGGTTCAGGTGATGGATGATGTCACCCTGGCCCATGGCAGTCCCCGGCAGCCGGTTTGGGAATATATCTTGAACACTCAAACTGCCACGGAGAATTTTTTCTTTTTCGATACCCCGTATTGCTTTATCGGTCATACTCATTTGCCCAGCGTATTTTACCTGGCAGATGGCAGGTCACAAGCCGATTTGTTCGTGCCTCTCGCAGATTCCCAATTCGAATTGAGTTCGCGACTGATCCTCAACCCAGGCTCTGTTGGGCAACCGCGTGACCGCGACCCCAGGGCAGCTTATGCGATTTTCGACCTGGAAACCAAGATGATCGAGTTCCGGCGTGTCGCCTATGACATTCCCGCAGTGCAAGAGCGTATGCGGGAGGCAGGCCTGCCAGAGCGTCATATCAACCGTCTCGAAGCAGGCTGGTGAAGGAAGGGCGGATGACAATCGCCTGAAATATAGGCTGGAACTTTTTTCCTGCGAAGGACGTTATAAGGAATGTTGGATCTTTTTCACAGCATCGAAGGAGAGTTTGACATGAAGAAACATACCCTGATAGTCCTTTCTCTATTGGCTTTGTTGATTTCTGCCTGTAGTCCCAGATTTGCATCCCAAGAGATGCCCGCGAGCGCTGAGTACGACACCAGCTACTCGGAAGAGGTTGTCTATGAAGTGGAAGTGTCCGGCGCGCCGGGGGTCCCAGAAGCTGGCTTCATCGCCGCTGACAGCACTTCGGCGACTTCAGTCGAGCGCATGGTGATCAAGAACGCCTCTCTCTCCATCGTGGTGACAGACCCGGCCATTACCATGGATGAGATTATCTCTATGGCGGAATCAATGGGCGGCTTCGTGGTTTCCTCGAACTTATGGCAAACCATCCTAGGCAGCGGCGCCATCGTTGATCAGGCCTCAATCACCATCCGCGTGCCTGCAGAACGGCTGGATGAAGCGCTGACGCAGATCAAAGCCGGGGTAAGCGAGGTGCGCTCCGAGAATATCTCCGGCGAGGATGTCACCAGCCAATACACGGATCTGCAATCCCGACTGCGAAACCTGGAAGCCGCCGAGACACAACTGATGGAGATCATGGAGCAGGCTCACAAGACCGAGGATGTGCTCCAGGTCTACAACAATCTGGTCAGCGTGAGGGAACAGATCGAAGTCATCAAGGGCCAGATGCTGTATTACGAACAGGCTGCTGCGCTATCTGCGATCAGCGTTGACATCATCGCTGACGAAGCCGATCAGCCGCTTCAAATCGGCGGCTGGCAGCCGGTGGGCGTGGCGAAAGACGCTGTCGAGGCGCTCATCAACTTCCTGAAAGGTTTTGTCAATTTCATCATCTGGCTGGTAATCTTTATCTTGCCTGTGATCGTCGTGATTGGCGTGCCGGTCGCGTTTCTGTGGCGAGGCTTCCGCAACTGGCGGAGGAAGCGCAAAGAGAAAAAGCAGGCGAAAGAATAAAACCCAGAAAAATAGACGGGGCGGCAGAACCGCCCCGTTCCATTTTCCGGTATAATCCCCTTCATGCAAAAACTGGCGCAAGAACTCGAAGCCCTTGCTGGCATATCGCTCAGCAAGCGACAGTTGGCGTCGCTGGAGCTTTATGCCCGGGAGCTTCTCGAATGGAATGACCGCTACAACCTGACTGCCATCAACGATCCCGATCTGGTGCGCGTCAAGCATTTTTTAGATTCACTCAGTGCATCTCTGGCCATGCGAAATACCTCAGTAGAGCGGGTGGTTGATGTGGGGACGGGGGCTGGTTTCCCTGGACTGCCGTTGAAGATCTTGTGCCCGCAGATCAAATTGACGCTGGTCGAGTCGGTGACTAAGAAAGTCAATTTCTGTCAACACATTGTCGAGAAGCTTGCGCTCGAAGATGTGGAAATCGTGTGCGAGCGCGCCGAGGTGGTCGGCAAGGACGAGATCTATCGCGAGCAATTCGATTGGGCGGTTGCCCGCGCGGTAGCCCTGATGCCCATTTTGATGGAGTTTTTGCTGCCTATGGTGCGTGTAGGGGGGCGCGTGCTGGCTATGAAAGGAGAGAGCGCCCCGGCTGAAGCGCATACCGCAGACCGGGCTATAAGTATGCTGGGAGGTCATTTGCTGCGCCTAATCCCGGTGACTTTGCCAGGCGTCGTCGAGCAGCGATATCTGGTGGTGGTGGAAAAAGTGGCCGCCACTCCGCGGGAATATCCTCGAAGGGTGGGAATACCGGCCAAGCGGCCTCTTTGACATGGCATGGCGCGAATTTCTTTCCGGGGTGAAGGATGAATTACCCATTTTAGTTGGAGTGATCCCCTTTGGCATGATCTATGGGATCTTAGCCCTGGGCGCGGGGTTAACCACAATCGAAGCCCAGGCGATGTCGGCGGTTGTCTTTGCCGGGTCGGCGCAATTCATGGTGGTTCAACTCGCCGGGGTGGGGGCGCCTGCGCTGGTGATGATCCTGACCGGGCTGGTTATAAACTTACGCCATGCGCTTTACAGCGCATCGGTCGCTCCATACCTTCGCCATCTGAGTCCGCTCTGGAAAGCTCTACTGGCTTATTTACTGACCGATGAAGCTTATGCCGTCACGATCACGCATTATAACAAGGGCGGCGAATACAGGCTCAAACATTGGTATTTCTTGGGAGCTGGATTGGCTTTGTGGAGTTCCTGGCAGATCAGCAGCATGGCAGGGATTTTCATGGGGACGCGAGTGCCCCCGGAGTGGTCGTTAGATTTCACCCTGGCGCTGACCTTTATTGCGCTGGTTATTCCAGCTTTGGAAGACCGCGCCAGTGTGCTGGCCGCCATCGCTGCTGGGGTCGCCGCGGTGCTCGCATTTGGTTTGCCCTTTAAACTGGGCTTGATGATAGCCGCGCTGATTGGGATACTGACAGGTTTATGGGGGGAAGAACGATGACTCATCTCTGGTTGGCGATGATCCTCATCGGCGTGTTGACCTTCGCGACTCGGATTTCTTTCATCCTGGTGGTGGAGCGATGGCAAACGCCGACTTTGATCCGGCGGGCGCTGCGCTTCGTGCCCGTTTCAGTGTTGACGGCCATCTTCGTCCCAGAGTTGCTGATGTCTGCTGGGGTGATCGCTCTCTCGTGGAACAACTCGCGCTTGTTGGCCGGGGTAGTCGCCATGCTGGTGGCCTGGAAAACGAAGAACATCATTTGGACGATTGTCGCAGGGATGGGAGCGCTGCTTCTGTTGCTACTGAGAAACTAATCTAACCCATCGGATGTATTTTAACGACAAACATACGCCCCACTTCCACGTCTGGTATGCCGAACATCGCGCCTTGCTCGCCATTCAGGATTGTCGTGTTATCGCTGGGCGATTGCCCAACCGCGCTTACCGGCTGGCGGCTGAATGGGCGGAAGTGCACCGCGAAGAACTAATGGCTCTGAGAGCGACTTAGATCTCGAACCTTACCTGTATGGTCCCATCTTCGAACCGATCCGCCGCAATCGTAAACTGTTCAGCCTGGTCTACGTTGACCCCGATACTGAGACTCTCACCTGGCCCAACGGCGCGGACATTGACCCGGATGTGTTGTATTACGACGGGAATCCGCCCTGGGCAGTCGAGGAGGACTCCGTTACAGATGCCCCATCCCATGCTTTTGCCTGACAACAACACTAATTAGCTAACGAAGCTTCGCCTCAAACCGACGAGACGCTGATTTCTTGGACACGGACACTTCGGCTCCGCTCAGTACAAGTGTCACGGACGAACACGGATGAAAAAATTAAAAATCCGTGCAATCCGTGTTGATCCGTGTACAGAATCTTGCTCTGTTTATAAAGAATTTGCTCCCTC
>VGOC01000048.1 GCA_016865865.1 Chloroflexota bacterium | reverse complement strand
GTGTCATCTCCCTTTCAGTCAGCCAGGCGCTGACCATCACGCCAATGGCGATCAAAAGCCCATACCAACGGAAGGCCAGTTGAAATTTCCCTAGATCGAGCGTAAAGATGATGGGATCCATGTCTTCTCCTATTCGATATACCCTAACCCGCGCAGGCGTTCCAAAACATATTCTTCGTTCAGGTTGGCGGTCAGTTTGTCGAGCTGGCCCGAAGCCCTTCCAGCAGCCCACGCCAGGCATTCATCCAGATCGGCCCCCATTCGTTCCAGGCGGTCGGCGTCGTCTGTGAGCAATTGCATCTCTTGGGGGTCGCTGGCCAGATCGTAAAGCTCATCCTGCAAATCATCAATGCGCAATAATTTATAGAAATCTTCGAAGATAGCCCAATGACTGGCTTTACAAGGAAAAGCTTCTGCGATAGCCGGTTCTTGCTTCTCGATGATTTTGATCAAGTTCATGGGCGGATAAGCTTCGCTGAACACAGGGGTGGGCGCAAGGATTTGAGTCTGGTCATTGTTCCCGAGGCTGAACTCGCTCACCCGGACGGGAGCCGCATAGGGGAGTTCGATTTCCTCGACGCCGGCCGCTTCGAGCAGCGTATGGAAGATGTAGGTAGTCGAGACGGGCTCTTTCACCCGCTGCCCCTCCTTTTGCCCTGGGAAACGGATCATCATCGGGACCTGGATCAACTCCTGGTACAGGCCCAGGCCATGCCCCATCAGATTATGTTCCCCCAGCATTTCGCCATGGTCGCTGAGCACCACCACCAGCGTATTCTCGCGCTGTTCGGGTTTGTCGAGTTCGCTGAAAAGTCCTTCCAATAGATGATCCTGGTAAGCGACTTCGGCGTCGTACATGTCGCTTAGGGTTTTAGATTCCAACTCGTTGTAGGGTTCTTTCATCGGCAGAAGCCAGTGGAAAGCCCGTGTATTGTAATCCCGCATAAAATCGCCCGCCTCGGAGTTCTCTTTGACGATCGGCGCGAAATCCTGGATGAAGCGGTCAGGCGGCGCATACGGTAAATGAGTGCCCATCAGGTTGAGGAAAATGAATTGGGGTTGGGCTGTCTCTTGCGTTTTCCGTGGGAAATCTTGTAGGGTATCCCGGATCGAGGCTGGCCCATCGCCTTTGAAGTTGGCATGGCGCGTCCACCAGGAGACCAGTCTCGGGTTAAGGATGAACTGGAAGATATCCGGCGAGGCGGCCACAGCTTGTTGAATTGGGGCGGCGATGTGTTCGAGTACTTTGCGATAGCCGTCTCGTAAATGCGTGAAGAATTTCGGCGGAAGGTAACCATTTTGAGATGGCGTCGAAGGGATGGCGCCGCCATAGTTGTAAAAGTGATCGAAACCGCGCCGCAGACCGTTCTCCAACACGCCGACGAGCGGGTTATTGCAGAAACCAACGGTCTGGTAGCCCTCGTCTTTCAAACGCTGAGCCAGGGTTTTAAACTCTTTGCTAAGCGCGCTGCTGGCCTGTATGGTGAGGTGGGTGCTGGGGAACTCGCCGCTGAACATCGAGGCGTGAGAAGGGATCGTCCATTGGGCAGGCGCCATGGCTCTCTCGAAGAGAGTTGCGCTTCGAGCGAAGGCGTCAATATTGGGGGAGGTGTCGCGCTCATATCCGTAACAGCCCAGGCGGTCGACGCGGTGAGTGTCCAGCACAATGAAGAGGATGTTGGGTTTTTGCATGTGATCTACATATTGAAAGCGCCCATCGCCGCCAGACCAAGCACGATCGTGACTCCGAGGAGCGTACCAGAGAGCATTTCTGCCATGGTGTGTCTCTTCAAGAAATGCCTGACATAAAAGGTTGAGAGAATCAGGGGAGCGATAGCCAGGCTAACGGGAGGGCCGAAGGCGAAACCGGCAAAGAGCGTGATGGTGGTGATGCTGGTTGTGTGGGCGCTGATCAGCCAGCGCGAGTTGATCACGGCCAGCAGGGTGATGGCGACGATATTCGTCAGGATGAAAGCCAATAAGAGGGGAGAACTTCCCATCGCCCGCAGGATGAAGAACGCCGCAATCGCCCCGGCGATCCCGATAACATAGGGGATATGCCGGTCGCTCTGTTTGCTGATGTGCAGATCTTCGATTTGCCCGCTCTTGAGCAGATAGACGATGTAGAGGATTGGAACCAGCGAGGAGAGGAAGCCAAAAATTGCGGCGTGGAAAGAGCCGATCCAAAAAGGCATCTTGGACCAGGCGATGATAAAACCGAACAGGGCGAATGTACTCGGCGGGCTGAAAATATTCGAATAAATTCGAGCTGCGTGAACAGCCGGACTGGCGTTATTCGGGTTGGCGTCTAGTGGATTTCGGCTCATTCGCGGCAACCTTCCCCCATTGCACCTTTGCGTTACAAATGGTTTTCTCAGCGGTTTGGATCAACCACCTTGATTTCGACCCAGAACCAGTTTCCGCCGCTCGGGCCTACGCCAAAGATCTGCCCGTTGGCAGCCTTGATCATCCAATAGCCTTTGTACGTCCCTGGCTCCGCAGGAGCCCTCATCAGGACATCCACATTTGCATAACCCCAGGTCGGAACTGTCCCCTCAGGGACCATAACGATAGATGCGCCAGCGTTCAATAGATCGCCTTCGATGAATCGAAGCTCATAGTTTCGATCCCAGATGCAATTGCCGGTGTTTTTGAGACGGAAGGTTTGTGTAAATTCACGATTGATGAAGATGACCGCGCCATCCGCAATGGATTTCGTTTCAAGATTTGCTCGATTGCAGGGGAGACCGCTGGTTGGGGTGGCTGTGGGCGCTTCCGTTGGAGTGACGATTGGAGTCTCGGTGAGCGTTTCCGTGAGGGTCAGCGTTGGCGGAGGAGGTGTAGCTGTATTCGTCGGCTGGGGTGTTTCGGAAGCAGTCGGCGTTGCCGAGAGTGCTGCGATGCGCGCGGTTTCGGTGATTTGAGCATAGACTGTCCGAACGACAGCGGTTAGATCAATAGCCTCTTCTTGGATCACGGCAACTTCTTCGGGTGTATTACACGCCCCCAGGAAGATGATCCCAAGCGCAAGGACCGTAACGATAATAATTCTTTTCATGTGGGTCAGTCCGCTTGCGAGGTTGGATGTATCGCCACTAGAGTCAATTTAGCCGCATACTGCTCCAATTGAGTACGGCTGGGTTTGTTCGGGAGTCCTTCCAATTTGAGCATTGCGCCAACCATTTTGGGGTGGCGACGTATGCGTAAATCCAAAAAATCAGCGATTCGGCTGGGGTCGGTAATAGGTTCTGCTATACCTCTAAAACGCCGCGCCTTCACGCGGACTTCGATTTTGGGGTCAGCCAGAATGTTTTGGTACCAATCGGCTCGTTTGCCGAGAGCAGCCCCAACGAAAGCGATTATTCGATCACCTTGATCTCGACCCAGATCCAGCCTTTACCATCAGGGCCGACGCCGAATATTTTTCCGCTATCACTCACGATTTTCCAATAGCCTTTGTAAGTACCTGCCTCGTCCGGGGCCTTCATATCAACCGCTACCTCGACAAAGCCCCAGGTGGGCACCTCCTCCTCGGTAAGGACAATCGAAGCCCCTGCGCCGAGGAGATCGCCATTATAGAATCTTAGAATGTAATCTCTGTTCCACGTACAAGACCCAGTGTTTTTGAGCCGCCAGATCTTCACGAATTGCCTTTCGGGCGCCATCTCTGTACCATCGGGGATCGTTTCACCCTCCAGATTGGCTCTATGGCAAGGCAGCCCGACGTCTTGTGGTTGAGCAGGCTGTAACGGCGCTGTATTGCCTCCTAAAGCGGCTGCTGCGGCTGGGGTATCTGTCGGGGCGTCCGCAAACACGTTCGTTGGGGTCTCTGTGGGCGCCATCGTTGGAGTCAGCGTTGGCTCGGGTGTATTCGTCGGGGCAGGGGTGGGCGTAGCCATGGCTTCGGCTGCCGCCGAGGTCATCGCGATCTGGGCATAGACCGTTTCGACAGCAAAAGTCACCTGGGCGTCGTGGTCAACTTCGGGGACAGCGGGTTCTTGGCCGGCGCAGGCGCTCACTACGCCTGCGAATAGCATGACAGTGGTTAATAATACGATCTTTCTTTGCATGATGCGCTCCTATAAAGAGGTTTCGTAACGCGGAATTCATTCCGCCTCTACAAGACAATACGAGTATCGCGATTCGAAATCACCGCGTTCGCTCATACCTGCTTATAAGCTATATTATACACGAGTCCACTGAAAAAACTACGGGTAGAGGATTCGGGGCGGCATACATGAGTTTTTTTCACTGAACTCATACACAATTTTTTTAGGTAACTGCTCAGCCATCGAACGGATTAGCCCGAAAAAAGGGTGTGCGAAGGGGGCGCAGCCTCCTTCGCACACCCTTTTTTCGGGAACTTCCCCGTTTGGCTGAGTAGTTACTTTTTTAGTAAAATATACCTGAAGGAGAGTGAGTATGGCATCGAACCCGAAGACAATCATGATCGTGGACGATGAGCGGGATACACTGACGCTGTTACGCTTAGCTCTTAGAAAGGCCGGATATCAGGTGCTCGTTGCAGCTTCTTGGGAAGAAGTCGCCGAAAGAGTAAAAGAGTCTCATCAAGAGGGGCGTGCTATTGATGTAATTGTACTCGATTTGATGATTCCTGGTCGGTCTGGATTCGACATCATGCGTTCTCTTCAAGTTGTGATGATACCCATGCCTCCGGTGATCATGCTTACTGCTGTGACAGGCTTCGATCAACAGGTTCAGGCGCGTACGCTAGGGGTATCTCGCTATCTCACCAAACCAACTACGCCAAAGAAGTTGATTGATACCATCGAAGCGGCCCTTGCCGAAAGAAAGAAATAAGTCATGGGATTCCTTCAGTCAGGCAGGCTAAGAATATGCGCGTAGATCCATCTGGCTCTTGCGAAGTAAGGGCAACGATGGGTTGGCGCAACGATGCGGCGGTTTTTTCGTCCATGGGAATTACCTGGATGTTTTCCTCTCCTGTCAGCCAGGATTGGGGGATGTAGCCGACGGCCTGGGTATCTCCCTGGATGGCTGTCAGCATAGCTGAGGGGCCTGGGGCGATCTTTGTGTGCGGGGATAACCATTTGTTTTCCATCACAAATTCGTCGAAAAGGACTCGCAGTTCGTCTCGCTCCGGGTAGCTCCAGGCCTGGTAGCCTGGCTCGAGTGTGGTATAGATTTCTTGCAAGTCAGGCAGCTCCAATTGGGAAGCGGGGATATCCGGGTTGGCGATGATCACGATTTGCTCCCAGCCCAACAATGTGGCGTGGCCCTCGGGTCCTGCGGGCGCAGGACCCAGCTCGAGAATCACCTCAGCAGCTTCGAGGTCGAGCGCTGCCGCTGGTCTTTCCTCAACCGTCAGCGCAATCTCTGGATGGTCGAGTGCGCATCGGTGCAGGGGTCCCTCCATCCATCCCAAAGCCGGAGTATGGATGACCGACATGGGTTCTGGAGTCTCCGGTGGAGGGGAGTAATCGAAAGGGCTGCATGCCTGGGTCAGGCACACGAGGAAAAGAGCAAGCAAATTGCGCATAGCCATTATTTCATGACACAAGCAAACCTAAATTGATGAGCCCAAAAACCACACAATAGATCGAAAATAGATAGAGTGGGCGATGGTTCAGGAAACGTATAAGCCAGCGGATGGAGATATAGCCGACGATGGCCGCGGTGATGAATCCGGGCAGAAAGATGGGGAGTTGCGAGACGGTATTGGGTAGTGCGACCAGTTCGATGACGCCAACCAGCCCGGCGGCCAGCATGACCGGTAGGGAGATCAGAAAGGAAAACCGGGCCGCCGATGGGCGGCTGAGATTGCGGATCATCCCGCCGGTTATGGTTGCGCCAGAGCGTGAGATTCCTGGGAAGATCGCCAGAGCCTGGAAGAGACCCACAATGACGGCGTCTGTCCATCGGATATCAGCATAATCGCGCTCCCGCTTTCCGAGTCGCTCGGCGATCAATAGCAAGATAGCCGTGCCGAAGAGGAATAGGGAGGTTGCCAGGGGGCTGCCGAACGCTTGCTTGAAAGCGTCCGAAAACAATAAATAGACCACCCCGGCTGGAACGGTAGCCAGGATCAGCAGCCAACCCATGCGGGCATTATCATCAGCGAAGGGTTGCCTGCGCCAGAGGCCTCTCAGAAATGCAATCGTGATTTTGTATAGATCATCCCAGAAATATGCGATAACAGCTACCAATGTGGCGACTTGCACGAGCACGTCGAAGACGAAGGCGTCTTGTTCTTGGATGTTCCAGCCAAACAAATGGGGTGTTAGCACGAGATGAGCTGAGCTTGAGATGGGCAGAAACTCTGTGACGCCCTGGATGATGCCGAGGAGGATGGATTGTAGGAGGGTCATAGGTTGGGGGTTGGATGTTGGATATTGGATGTTTGATGCTTGATGTTGGATATTGGGTATTGGATATTGGATGTTATGCCGGGTTGGGGAAGGGGTTGCTGGAAGTAGGCTTTCGAGAATTGGTCGAAACGATGGTCGAGGATGGCCTGGCGGATTCGATTGGCCAGATCAATGAGCGTGTGGAGATTGTGGATCGAGAGGAGGGTGGAGCCAAGCATCTCTTTGACGGCGACGAGATGCCTGAGATAGGCCCTGGAGAAGTTCTGACAGGTGTAACAGGAACAACCTTCTACGAGCGGATTTGGATCTTTGGCGTATTTGGCCTGACCGATGTTGATGCGCCCTCTTCCGCTGAACGCGGATTTATGTCGCGCCAGGCGAGTCGGCAACACGCAGTCGAAGATATCTACCCCGCGTGATACGCCATTCACCAGATCATCCGGTGTGCCCACGCCCATCAAATATCGGGGTTTGTTTTCGGGGAGAATGCCATCTACCACATCTAGGATTTTGTGCATTTCCTCTTTGGTTTCGCCGACCGATAACCCGCCAATGGCGTTTCCGGGGAAATCTAGCGCGGCGATGAATTCCGCCGATTGCGCCCTCAAGTCAGGGAAGATGCCTCCTTGAACGATGCCGAATAGCGCCTGGTCTGGCCTGGTCTTCGCTTCCTGGCAGCGCTCCGCCCAGGCGTGAGTGCGGAGCATGGCAGTCTCGTTATAGGCGCGCTCGTGTGGATCGGCGCACTCGTCAAGGGCCATGATGATGTCTGCTCCCAGGTTTTCCTGTATCTCGATAGCTCGCTCCGGGGTAAAGTGGTGGGTAGAGCCATCAACGTGACTCTTGAATGTAACCCCATCGTCGTCTATCTCACGAATGCTCGCCATAGAGAAAACCTGGAAACCTCCCGAATCGGTCAGGATAGGCGCAGGCCAATTCATGAAGGCATGCAAACCGCCCATCTCAGCGATTAGCTCATCCCCAGGGCGGAGATACAAATGGTAAGTGTTCGCCAGAATCAGACTGGCCTGAATCTCGCGCAGTTGCAACGGCGTGAGCGATTTGACGGTCGCCTGGGTTCCAACCGGCGCGAAGATGGGTGTGGAGAACTCGCCGTGCGGTGTGTGAAATACTCCAGCTCGGGCGCGGCCATCTTTGGCGAGCAGATCGAAGCGAAAAGGTTTTTCCATGATGGTCGTAGATTATACCTGATTGATCACACTGCCGGTGATATAATTCTCCCCATGAAAGCATATAATCTACCTGGCCCGAAGGCCAGGGAATACCTCAAGCGTGATAGCAAATTCATTTCACCGTCTTACCCCAGGGCGTATCCTTTTGTCATGTCCCACGGCAAAGGGACGGAAGTATGGGATGTGGACGGAAATCGTTTTCTAGATTTCGCCGCAGGCATTGCCGTGACCGGGACGGGTCATTCCCATCCCAAGGTTGTCCAGGCCATTCAGGAGCAGGCCGAAAAATTCATCCACATTTCATCGGATTTTTATCATCCTATCTGGATAGAATTGTCGGAGCGATTGAATGAGATCGCGCCATTTTCCGAAGATGCCGTCACTTTCCTGTCCAATTCTGGCACAGAGAGCATCGAAGCGGCCATAAAACTGGCCCGCCATCATACCGGTCGCAGTCAATTCATCGGCTTCTTAGGGGCGTTCCACGGCCGCACGCTGGGATCGTTAGCTTTTACGGCCAGCAAACCGGTGTACCGGAATCGTTTCTTCCCATCCATGGGGAGCGTTGTCCACGCGCCTTATCCGGATTCCTATCGTCCGGTATTACAGTCACTCCCCGGCGAGGATTATGGCGAGACCGTCATTCGCTATATCGAGGAACAAATCCTCACCCGCTTGCTGCCGCCCGATGATGTGGCCGCTGTGCTGATGGAACCGATTCTGGGAGAAGGCGGATACATTGTGCCTCCTCGGGGCTTCTTCCCAGCTCTCAGGGATCTGTGTGACCGATATGGCATCTTGTTGATCGTGGACGAGGTTCAATCCGGGATGGGCCGCACGGGAAAATGGTGGGCGATCCAGCATTTTGACGTCGAACCGGATATTGTTTGTTCTGCTAAGGGGATTGCCTCCGGCGTTCCGTTGGGGGCGATGATTGCCCGAAGGAGTGTGATGACCTGGCCCGAGGGGTCGCATGGAAACACCTATGGGGGGAATCCGCTGGCCTGTGCAGCCGCCCTGGCGACGATCGAACTTTTGGAAAAGGAATATATCCAAAATGCAGCCGAGGTTGGCGAATACGCCATGGATGCCCTGGCGGAGATCCAGGCTCGTCACGAAAGTATTGGCGATGTGCGCGGATTGGGTTTGATGATCGGGGTTGATTTCGTCGAGGCGAAGCAGACTCGCCAGCCCAATAAGGCTCTCCGGGATCGCGTCGAGAAGTTGAGCTTCCAGCATGGATTGATCACTCTGGCATGTGGCCATAGCGTCATCCGGTTTGCGCCCCCCTTGAGCACCTCGAAAAGCGAAATAGACGAAGGTATGCAGATTTTCGAATATGCTATCAACCTCGCTGAAAATGAGTAGGCAGTGGGCAGTAAGCAGTAGGGCGTAGCATGTTACCAGATTTCCGCAGCCGCCAACGGGATTATTTGCTCGAAATTGCCCGCGCCATTACTCAGGAGCTAGAGCTGGACAAGCTCCTAGACCGTATTTTGCGCACGGCTGTCGAGATGTTGGCGGGCCAGGCAGGCATCATCGCTCTACGCGGGGAAGGCGGCGGATGGAAGGTTGCCGCCTCTCACGGCCTCACGCCAGAATTCCTGCACCAGATCAATCCCTCGCTGGCCAAGGTGCCCGACTATGAGGATCCGGCGCGCTTCGAACTTCCAGAGATCAATCGCCTTCTGCAGAGCCTGACGCGCTCGGCTAGCAATAATCTTCTCCGGGGAGTGGCGCTGCCATTGATCGCCCGACAACGTGTCGTTGGTTTGACTTTTATCTTTAGAACTTATCGCACCGTATTCTCGAACAACGATCGAGCTTTACTGCAAAGTTTCGCCGATCAAGCTGCCATCGCTGTGCATAACGCTCAGCTTTACACGCAAATACGGCGCGAGAAACAGCGCCTGGATGCGCTGCTGGATTCAGCAGCCGATGGCATTCTCATCATGGCGCCCGATCACACCATCGAGCGATGCAACCCGGCTTTTGCGCGCTTGTGGGGGGAGAAATCGGAAAACATCCAGGGCAGCTCTCATGACGAAATCATCCATTGGATTCGGCGAGAGCAGGGGATAACGCTGGCGGAAGCCGAGGCGGGAGGGTGGCCTCTGACCGCGCATGCAACCCTCTATGTCGAGGGAAATGTCGATCACCCTAGCGGCGCGTCTCTGGCGGTTGGGATCACATATGCGCCATTGGTTTCCCCTGAGGGCAGTTTGTCGAATATCATTGCCACTGTGCGGGATATTTCCCATTTCCGCGAGGCGGAAGAACTCAAGAGCACCTTCATCTCGGTGATCAGCCATGAACTGAAAACGCCCGTGGCTTTGATCAAGGGGTACACAGGCACGCTGAGGCGTGATGATGTATCCTGGGACGATGAGATCGTTCAGGACAGCCTGGAAGTGATCGAAGAGGAGGCCGATCGTCTGACTGCCTTGATCGAAAACCTCCTCGACGCCTCACGTTTGCAGGCTGGCGGAATCAACCTCAACCTGGCTGATTTAACCCTGGAGTCCTTCGCCGAGCATCTGGCTGAACGCTTCCGCACGCAGTCATCCGGGCATACCCTTGTAGTTGATTTCCCGCCCAATTTCCCGGTTGTCCTTGCTGATGAGGACCGCTTGGGTCAGGTGCTCTCCAATTTGCTGTCCAATGCTATCAAATACTCCCCGGAGGGAGGTGAAATCCGAATCAGTGGTCAAGTGCGCGCCGACCAGGTGATCATCTGTGTTCAGGACGAGGGGGGGGGGATTGCCCCCGGAGATATTCCCCACATCTTCGACCGCTTTTACCGCGCCGAAGAGGCCAGCCGCACTACGAAAGGGGCGGGATTGGGGCTGTACCTGACGCGTGCGATCGTCGAAGCTCATGGCGGGCGCATCTGGGTAGATCCCAGGCCGGGGGATGGCGCCAGGATTTGTTTCTCTCTTCCCCGCTGATTTTTCACGGTTTATCATATATAATACTGCCCCTGTTCGGATAATCTGCCTGTAAAGGTTTTTGCCAGCACAGGCATCCATGGAGAACTCGATGCCAAGAACACAACTCAATTGCCCAAACTGTCGTCAGCCCATCGTAGCTGATGTCGAGCAACTATTCGACGTTGGTCAAGACCCGCGCGCGAAGCAGGCTATCCTCTCTGGCCTGTTCAATATTGCGCGATGCCCGCATTGCGGATACCAGGGGAATCTGGCTACGCCCATTGTTTACCATGATCCTTCGAAAGAACTCTTACTCACGTATGTCCCGCCCGAGTTGGGGTTGACCCGCGATGGGCAGGAACGCGTCATCGGTCCGTTGATTAAAAAAGCCGTTGATAGCCTACCCCAGGAAAAGCGCAAAGGCTATTTATTCAGCCCGAAATCCATGCTTACGCATAAATCGCTTTTGGAAACCATCCTGGCGGCGGATGGCATCACCAGGGAGATGATCGAAGCGCAGGAAAAGAAGGTCGGGTTGATCCAACGCTTAGTGACAGCCTCGAAGGATTCGCGGGCTGAGATCATTTCTCAAGAAGATGAACTGATAGATGAGGGATTTTTTATGCTGTTATCTCGTTTCGTGGAAGCCACGCTGATGGGCGGCGACCGCAGCGCGGCTAAGAACCTGCGCGATCTGGAGGATGTACTCCTGGAGCGTAGCACATTTGGAGCAAAGCTCAAAGCTGACACCGAGGAGGTCCAGGCTGCGCGACAGGCTCTCAAAGAGCAGGGCGATAAGCTCACGCGTGAGAAACTGCTCGATCTGGTGCTCGATGCGCCTGGCGAGGCCAGGCTGCGAGCATATGTGCAGATGACGCGCCCCGGCATGGACTATCAATTCTTTCAGCAGCTAAGCGAGAAAATCGAGCGCGCTCAGGGCGATGCGAAGAATCGTCTTGTGGAGCTGCGCGAAAAATTGTTGGAATATACGCGTGAGGTGGATGAAACCATCGAGCGCCGCCTGCAGCTCGCCCGCCGAAATCTCGAAACCCTGCTTCGCGCAGAGAATGTCGAAGCGGTCATGAAGGCGAATATGGCCGCCGTAGATGAGTTCTTCCTCCAGGTGCTTGCCGAATCCATCGAATCTGCTCGCCAGGCGGGGGATGTGGATCGTTCGAGTAAATTGCTGCAGATCATGACGGTCATCGAGCAACAGGCAGCCCCGCCCCCCGAATTCGAGTTGGTGAACGAGCTTTTGGATATTGCCGATAACGAAGACGAGCTCGTCAAAGTCCTCAGCTCGCAAGCAGTCGAGGTCAACGCCAGGCTGCTCGAGATTATGGGGGGGCTGATGGCTCAACTTCAAGCCAGCACCGAGGCCGCTCGAGGCGAAGCCAGGGAGAATCAGCAAGAAATGTTGATCGCTTTGCAGAAGGTGTATAACGTCGCGTTGCGTCTATCCATGGAAAAGAGCTTCGCGGCATAGGATCGGCTTCGAACGAACGCGCTTCCTTCAAGGAAGCGCGTTCGAGTTTTAAACGTTGAAGCGGAACAGGATGACATCTCCATCCTGAACGATATATTCTTTGCCTTCGGAGCGCATCTGTCCGGCGGCTTTTACCGCTGCATCTCCCCCGTATTTTTCGAATGTTTCGAATGAGACCACCTCGGCGCGGATGAAGCCGCGCTCGAAGTCGGTGTGGATTTTCCCCGCTGCCTTGGGTGCAAGCATGCCAAGAGGGATATTCCAGGCGCGCACCTCGTTCTCGTTTTTGGTGAAGAAACTGATCAGGTTCAACGCTGCAAACCCCTTGCTGACGACCTGGTTCAATCCGCTTTCTTCGACGCCAGCGAGTTGCAGGAATTCAGTGCGTTCCCCGGCGGTCATATCGCCCAGTTCTTCTTCGAGTTTGGCGCACAGGACCAGGAAATCGCTGCCCTGCCTGGCGGCGATCTCTTTGGCTGCGCCTGTGAGCGGCCCCTCTTCGGCCAGACCGGTTTCATCTACATTTGCAACCAGGATGACCGGCTTGGCAGTCAAGAAGCGTAATTCGTGCTCCAGCGCCTCGAGGTGTTCATCATCCTCATCGGGATAACTGGAGACTGGCCTCCCAGCCTCGAGATGAGATTTCAGGGTTCGGGCAAATTCCAGGAGTGGGATCAGGTTCTTGTCGCCTTTGACATCGCTGGTCAACCGCTCGATCTTACGTTCGAGCTGTTCCAGGTCGGCGAGGGCCAGCTCGAGGTTGATCGCCTCGATATCCTCCAGCGGGTTCACCTCGCCGGAAACATGGACGATGTTGGGATCGTCGAAGCAGCGAACGACATGGACGATGGCGTCCACATCGCGGATTTGCCCCAGAAACTGATTGCCCAATCCTTCGCCTTTGCTGGCCCCTTTCGCCAGCCCGGCGATGTCAATGAACTCGATTGTAGCGTAGATGATATTCGGCGCGCTGACCAGCTCCTGCAATCGCTCCAGGCGCGGGTCGCGCAATGGCACGATGGCTCGATTCGGCTGGATCGTGCAGAAGGGGTAATTTGCAACCTCGGCGTTTTGTGCGCCGGTCAGCGCGTTGAAGACGGTGCTTTTGCCAACATTGGGTAATCCGACGATGCCGATTTTCAGACCCATAGAAACCTTCAATATTGAATATCTGATAGCGCCATCAAGAAAAATTCTCAGCGCCCTTCGCGTCTTGGCGGTGTATTTTCTTAAATTTGTCCACGAATGTCATTGCTCACTCACTACCTGTTATCCTCGGTAGATCACGAAAAAGATCGAAAGCCCGTCCCCGGGCGACCCGAGGACGGGTCTTTGATCCTATTTTCGTGAAGTACTGATTCTACAATTCCGATGTGCAATTTGGACAGCGGCTGGCTTTGATGGGTATCGAGGTGAAGCAAAAGGAACAATCCTTGGTGGTCGATTCCGCGGGCGGCGCTGGTTTCTCTCGTTTGAGACGGTTGATGCCGCGGATCAGCAGGAACAATGCATAAGCGATGATCAGGAAGCTGGTGACAGCGTTGAGGAACTGACCGTAGTTGATCGTCACCGCCCCGGCCTCTTTAGCCAACGCCAGAGATTCATACGGGCCAGGGACCGCCCCCGATTTCAGCAGGATGAACAAATTCGAGAAATCTCTATTCCCCAGGATGAATCCAATGGGGGGCATCAAAATATCATCCACCAGGGATTTGACGATTGCCCCAAATGCCGCGCCGATGATGATGCCGACGGCCATGTCGAGGACATTGCCGCGCATGGCAAAGTCTTTGAATTCTTTGAGCATGATGATTCCTCCTCGTTGAATTATTCTGCCGATGGGTTGTCTAAACGCAAGCCATGCCCACGCACCGTGGCGATGTAGACATGATCAGGATCGAGTTCGGCCAGGCGGCTGCGCAAGCGTCGCACCAGGGCGTCCAGGGCCTGGTTGGTGATGTCCAGAGCGCCATCCTCCCCCCAGATCCCAGACATCAGCTCTTCGCGCGGCACAACTCTGCCTTTATTGTTGTATAGAGTTTCCAGTAATTGATATTGAGATGCGGAGAGCGGGGGCAGGATTTCTTCATCGCCGATCCACACTCGCCGGGAGCGTTTCTCCAGTAACAGGCGTCCACGTCGGTCGGGGATAACGGCAACTCCACCCTCGAATTCCAGAGGCAACGTTGTATCTGAACTCAGATACACGAATTTCTGAGCCAGGGCGATATGGATCACGTCGCCATCATTGAGCACGATAGGCTCGGTTATCCGTTTCCCGTTGCAGTGCGTTCCGTTCTTGCTGCCCAAATCCTGGAGGATGACCCCCGCGTTGGATGGGAAGATCCTGGCGTGCTGGCGAGATACCTGGCGGTTGTTGATGGGGATATCGCAGCCCTCTTCACGCCCAAGGATCAACTCCTGCTTGAGCATCCAGCGTTGGCCGTCCAAATTTCCTTCATATCCGACTATAACTGGGAGATCTTTTTGTTCAGTCATCTTTCCGATGATAACTATCCCTGGGAAGGAAACGAATTCTCCGGTTATAATATCATAAAATTGATTGTTTCGTGTAATCCCTTTCTATTCGTTTGACCAGGGATGGCGAAAGTCAGGTTGACAACCTGACCTACATCCCCGAAATAAGGATTATGCCCTTATCTCATCAGGCTGGAGAAGTACTAAAAGAGCGCTATCGAATCCGCCGGATCATTGGACAGGGCGGCATGGGGAGCGTCTACCTTACGGATGACCTGCGCCTCGAGGGGCGTCTGTGCGCGCTCAAAGAAGTCTATCACGACCCACAGCTATCCGAGACGGTGCGCCAGCAGACCAGGGAACAATTCCTGCGCGAGGCGACGGTCTTGGCGCGCCTCGATCACCCGAATCTACCGAAAGTATCGGATTTCTTCTCGATTGATGAGCGGGATTATCTGGTGATGGATTTCGTCCCCGGCAGAGATTTAAGCGTGTTGATGACCGAAGCCCGTCTGAAGGAGCTGTTCCTGGAGGAGCGTGAAGTGTTGACCTGGGCGGCTCAACTGGTGGATGCGCTCACTTATCTTCATAGTCAGGATCCCCCCATCGTGCATCGCGACATCAAGCCCAGCAACTTGAAATTAACCCCGGGCGGCGTCGTGAAACTGGTTGACTTCGGGTTGGTGAAGATCCTGGCTTCGGACGAAATCACCATCACGGTTGTGCAGGGGCGCGGCACGGCGCATTACACCCCATTGGAACAATATGGAGGCGATGCAGGCCATACCGATGTGCGCAGTGATATTTTCTCCTTTGGGGCTACGTTGTATCATTTGTTGACCAATCAGCCCCCGAAAGAGGCGCGCGATCGATTCCTGCATCCTGGGCTGCTCGTGGCGCCCAGAGATATCAACCCCTCGATCAGCCCGCGCACTGAACGCGCCGTGCTCTGGGCGTTGAACTTGCACCCAGAGGAGCGCCCTCAAGATATGCAGGAGTTGAGACAGGCTTTATTAGGAGATTGGAATCCGGTCACCAGACTCAAATCTCCACTGCCGGTTCCAACGCTGGTTGATTTATTGTCCTCGCCCCTGGAGCGCAGGTTGATTTGGATTGCGATGGCGTTGGTGTTCATCAGTTTGATAGCCACTTTGTGGCGTTAGCTCTTTGGAATCGAGAACAACGCCCCAATACCCCAACCCAGAATTGCCCCCAAGAAAGCCATCAAGAGCAAACCCCAATGCTGACTGGTTTCCATAGCCCACTCGCTGCCGGGTAAGTTGAGCGCGCCATACGTATACGTCAGCAGCCCGGCGATGACGGATACAAGCGCCCAACGCACCCCGCGGCGCACCTGTCCTACGAGCGCCCCGGTGCGGGAAGCCCCCCAGGCGACGAAGGCGATGGTAGCCAGGGCAAATCCCCAATCCCGCAGACGGTCCCTTTGGGGGTTGGTGATGGATTCAGGCGTAGGGATCGGCGTCGGCAACGGCTCTGTTGGCGAAGGCGTGGGCAGGGGCGTCTCCGTAGGCGTCTCGGTTGGCGTAACCAGTGACAGCTCTTCTGCTGGGATCTCG
This sequence comes from Chloroflexota bacterium, assembly GCA_016865865.1. Taxonomy (GTDB): domain Bacteria; phylum Chloroflexota; class Anaerolineae; order Anaerolineales; family UBA11858; genus NIOZ-UU35. The sequence goes on along the minus strand of VGOC01000048.1, from coordinate 6,526 downwards.
AAAACCAATTCGCCAGAGCTGGCAGAACCGCTCGTGGCGCGTATGCTGATAGCGCCTGAGCTTTCGAATTTGTAGTTTGTGGTCACGATGCCATCAACGGTCGTCGAGGAGAGGGGGGGCGCTTCTTGCCCATTGATGGTGATGATGAATTGTACCGGCGTGTTATCGGGAACCGGGTTGCTGTTGTGATCCAGAATCACGCCCGCCTTGAGGGGGATCGTATCTCCGATACGGTATTCGGGAACAGACGTGGCCTCGGGGGTGGGCGTCCCCTCTAAGGGCTTAGGAAGATCCACCACCAGAGGGATGATTTGCTCCGGGTCGGGCGAAGTTGCAGAGATGAGTTCATATCCGATTCCGGGCACCGAGACGGGCAGCGCCCCTGCCGGCGTTGTGATCTCTTTGAAGAGCAAACGCGCTGCGATATCCATGAAGGGGGCAGTTTTTCCAAATAGACCGAAATAGGCGGTCAGTTTGGAGATATCTGTTGCGTCGAGATAGTAGGGCGCATTAGCCGCCATGACGACCACGTTTTTCCCACGACTCAAATCTGGGCGCTCAGCCAGGAAACGCTGTAAAGCCAGGGAGGTTGGGCGGCCCGTAGCGACGTTGAGCATCGTAAAGATGATCCAATCGGCCTGGCTGATATTCTTCTCGATGTTTTGAGTTTCGTTAGCGCTATCGAGCAATAGGGTGAGTTGTTCGAAGGAATACGATTCCAGATTTGCCTGGGTGACCAATCCTTCAGCTCTCGGTCCATACAAGCTGATCACAGATTGTTCTAACGCGTCCACCCCCAACACAGGCGCTGGCGGACATTCGCTGCATTGTGCAACTGAGTAAGTGTCCGTAATGAAAACAAGCTGATCGTTATAACCAGGCGCGTTGGGGAGAACGCTATCCAATTCGTTCAGGGGAGGACTGATCAGGGTGGCGCCTAGTTGAGCAACCTCATAGCTGATCTGCCGCGATTCGGACATGTTCAGCTCGTTCAGTTTGCCAGCGGGAAGAACCAGGTTGAGGGTGAAGAACCCATACATGCGGAATTTGAGCATCAGAATGCGGAAGACCGATTCGTTTACTCGTTGGGCGAATACCGGATCATCGCGATATTTTTGGCTGAAGAATTCCAGGGTGCGCACGATCGTCGTGTAGGCGTCAGGGTCCTCGCCGCCGATGAAGTTATTCAGATAGAGCACATCGTTCCCGGCCAAAAATGCGTCCAGGGCCAGACGTCGGGCGTTGAATGTGGCTTCTGTGGGGTCGTGGAAACGGCGCACCGCCCGGCTGCCCAGGTCGTCGCTGATCATCACGCCGCCGCTTTCGCGCCAGCTTGCAAAGGGGGGGAGTTCCATCAGCAGGGTCAGGGCGGGCTGGTCGAAACTGATCGGGCGCGTCGTCGAGCGGATGTTGCCCTGCAGGCCCTGGTAGCGGATGTGCGATACGAGCAGCGCATCCAGTCGGGAAGATTCATCGCTGGCGTTGCCGGTGACTGAGAAGAAAGGCGCCAGTTCGATCTGTTGGAGCTGTTCGAGCGATTTTCTCACCGTGGCAACTTCATTTTCTGGCAAACGGTCTGCGCTGCCCAGGCCGGGGAAGTGTGTGCCGACAACCGCGATGTGATTGCCGCTGCCTTCGTGAACGCCTGCAATATACTCCTGGGCCATTTCACCCACCCAATAAGGATCCCCGCCGAACACGCGCACATTCAAATCCCCCTCTCCTCCCGGATTGGGAATGTCCGACACATCCAGGGAGGGGCTGAATAAGAGGTTGATCCCCAGCGCGGCCAACTCGCGGCCGGCGACGATGCCCACCTGCCTGGCCAACTCTGGATTCCAGGTGGCCCCAATGGCCAGTTGGCTGGGCATGGGCGTAAGACCGGAGATGATCTCATCATGCGGTGGGCCATCTCCTTCTTGCGACAGGCCGATGAAAAGGGGAATATATACTGGCCGAAAAACTTCTTCTGTGGCCGGGTTGATATGGTCAGCCAGTGAGCTGGAATAGTGGATATTTTGAAGTTGGTTAGTCAATTCCCGTGCAGCAGCGATGGTTTGATCTGCGGCGGCGAAATTGTCGTTTTCTGCGCTGAGGATGACCCCCCCAAGATAGTGATTGGTGATCAGGTCGTATATCTGAGTATCTGATCCGGCATCTGTCCCCTGGAAAGTCGCCAGGAATAATTGACCCACGCGTTCCTCGGCTGTGAGGCGTTCCAGCACTGCCAGGGCGCGCGCTTCGGCGTCATCCTGCTGACTCGGCGCGGCCCGGCTGTCGAGCGTGGGCAGGAAGGTCGCTAACAGAACTAAGACGAGTAAAAATCGTCTATAGCAAAGGCCTCTCATTCTTCTCCGAATTCTCGAATCAAAATATCACGAAGCAGTTTTCTGCGCGCCGCGCCGCTGAGCAATTCCAGGTCGCGGATTCCCAGAGGGTCGATTTCTTCTCTGATCAATCTCAACTCGCTGGCAGATGGAATCTCTGTCTCGTGAACATCAGGGGCGATTTCGAGATCGAATTTCGTCTTTGCCTGGATATGTTCGATGGACTCGCCGGGGTGATAGGAGATCAGCCTCATCCGTCCATGGGCAAAGTCGAATTGACCCAGATTGGTGACCAGGTATCGCGGGCCTTTTCCATGCGTTCTGACCGGGCTGTGTCCTAATCCGGATAGATAATCTAGTTTGGCGACGAAAGTGACCCGCGAATGTCGGGGAACATATAAGTAGATATCCTCGATGAATGTGGTCACGTCGGGGATGCCGCCCGAGCCGGGTAATCGCAAGCGCGGCCGTGCATACTCATCGCCGAAAGCGATATTGTTGAAATTGCCAAAGGCATCTATTTGACCGGGACGGAAGAATTCTTTGGGGCGCAGATTAGGCAATATGTCCGCCGCTGCCCGCGCAAACCCGACGTTGGTCATCGAGCGATCCAACCACAGGCTTTCGATATTCGAGACGCCCAATGGGGCTGGCTGGCGACAGACTCCCTGGCCGATGGCAGAGGCGAAATAGAGATTAGGTGCATGAGTATGCCGGGCCAAAAGATAAGCCGCGGCAACCAGCGGAGTGCCAATGCCTTGCGCCACGATTTCCCCATCCACCACCTGACGCGCCATGCACGTTATCATGATTTCTGATGGGGTCATGTCATCGAGGCCTCCCTGGCCGCCTCGGATTCGATGGCGCGGCGCGCCAGCAGGGGGTCGCTGGTGAAAACCCCATCCACCCCCCAACGATACAAACAGGAGATCTCCTGGGGATGGTTGACGACGAAGACATGGACTCGATATCCCCGGCGATGATGTTGTTCGATCAGATGTTGAGAAGCGTCTTTGATGGGGGGGTGCAGCGCCTGGCAGGGGATCCAGCGTCCCAACGCCGATACGATCCATTTGCTCGCATAGCCGGGCAGCGTGAGCAACCCCACAGGGACTTCTGGCAGCAGCTTCTTTGCCCGACGCAGGGCGATTGGATTGAAGGACGAAAAAAGCACACGGTGGCTCACAGCGTGTTTTTTGACGAGTTCAGCGGCTCTGTCTGGAAGCGCGTCGGTGAGAGACGAATAGTTCTTCAGCTCGACGTTGATGAACGTTTTCTGACCAACTGCCTCGAACACCTCGCTGAGCGTAGGAATGCGTTCCCCGTGGAAAGCCTCATCGAAGAAGCTGCCTGCATCGAGTTCTTTGAGGGCTTCCAGCGGTAGATCCTTGATCGAGCCGACGCCGTCGGTCGTGCGGTCGAGGGTGTCATCATGGAATACGACCACGTTGCCATCGCCGCAGAGCTTGGCGTCCAGTTCGATGGCGTCAGCATTTTGACGAATGGCTAATTCGAAAGCTGCAATTGTATTTTCGGGAGCAGATGCGCTGGCCCCTCGATGAGCGAAGATCGTTGGTCGTGGGAGTTGTTCGAGCATGGCGTCTTTGTCCGGGATCACAAATCAACGAAATAAGCCGCAGCAGCCAGATCAATCAGCTCGCGTGTCATACTTGGTTCCAGCGACATGAATTCGCTGATATCCAGGATTTGATCGCAGAGATCGCGGGGATGGGAGGCGCGTAATTTACGGTTGCGTTTGATATACCATTCTTGCAGCAGGTACGCCAGCCCTTGATCGCGATATTGCACTCTCTTGTGCTGGGCCATGCGCTGGAAGATCTCGCGGTACTCCTCATAGCTTGGATCGCCAACCTCGATCTTGTGCCGCAGACGTCTGAGGAAGGCCTCGTCAACGAGGTCTTTGGGAGGCAGGTTGGTGGAAAAGACGATCAAGACATCGAAGGGGACTTCGAGCTTACGGCCTGTGTGCAGGGTCAGGTAGTCAATACGGTTTTCGAGAGGGACGATCCAGCGGTTGAGCAGATCGCGCGGTCGGACGAGTTGACGACCGAAGTCATCAATGAGCAAGATGCCCCCATTGGCTTTGACCTGGAAAGGCGCCTCATAGAATTTGTTGACATCGTCGAAAACCAGGTCCAGCCCTTCCATCGTCAGCTCGCCGCCAGTCATGATGAAAGGTCTGCGGATCAGCACCCAGCGCGTATCCCTGCGCGCGCCTGCGCGCAATGATCCGGTGCCCTTATCCGTAGTATCTTTCTCGGGGGCGCGCAGATGGTTGACCGTATCGTAGAGTTTTACAACCTGGCCGTCAATATAGAGCGCATAGGGGATATACATGGTGGTGCTCAGAATCATCTGTCCGATCGCGCGCGCTACGCTAGTCTTTCCATTGCCTGGTGGGCCATATAAGAAGATCGAGGTGCCAGAATTCACCGCTGGACCGATGCGCTGGAAGATCGATTCGCTGAGTACGAGTTGAGAAAGCGCCTGGCGCAAAATTCGATGTGTAACGCGCAAACGCCCTCTTTGCTGGTTCTTGATCGAACGGTTATAGATTTCCAGGGGCACAGGAGCAGGCCCGGCGTATTGACTACGCTCGAGCGCTTCGCGGGCGCGGGCAATTCCCACACCAGTGATCGCATATTGGTAAGCTCCCTCGCCAAGCCCCATTTGTGAAGATTTCACTTCGACGAATTTCTCCCGTTTGAGCGCATTCAGGATTTGATCTGTCACGCCCGCAAAGGGCAGCGCGACGACTTCGGCGATTTGAAAACCGGTCAGATAGCCCTGAAAGTACAAGACTTTGAGTACCAAATCCTGCAGCCACAATGGAGAAAGGCCAGTATCTTCGACTTTTGTGATTGGCGGAGGTACGAAAGCGCCTTTTTGCGTCGGAGGATTGATTTGCCCAGTTTGTGGATCGAGGTTGCTCATATTGATCTCCCATCCGGGTAGTGTTGAAATATTTGCCCAAAAAGATTATAGCACGTGGATGGCAACGAGCAAAGTTCAGATAAGCCTTTAATGCGCGGTATAATCCTCCCCATGAAATTAACTGTACTGATCCCTATCTACAATGAAATTCATACTATCCGGGAGATCGTGAAGCGCGTGCAGGATACCGGGTTGGCTGACCAAATCCTGCTGGTGGACGATGGCTCGACGGATGGCACCCGCCAGGCGATTGCAGAGCTGGATGGCCAGGGAGCGGTCAGGGTGATCCTGCACGAGAAGAATCAAGGCAAAGGAGCCGCAGTGCGCACCGGCATCGAGAATGCCAGCGGGGATATATTGCTCATCCAGGATGCAGACCTGGAATACGATCCCAGGGATTATCCCAATCTATTGCGGCCGCTTCAAGAAGGTCTCGCAGATGTGGTCTACGGCTCACGATTCTTGGGAGCCCCGCGGCGGGTGGCCATGTTCTGGCACATGGTCGCCAATAAGCTGCTGACCCTGATGACCAATATCCTCTACAATACGATCCTCACCGATATGGAAACAGGCTATAAAGTATTTCGCAAGGAGATCATCGAGGATATTCCGCTGCGCTCGAGGAGGTTCGAGTTCGAACCGGAATTTACAGCCAAGATTCTGAAGAGGGGGGTTCGCATTTTCGAGGTGCCGATTTCCTTCAACCCGCGCGATTACGAAGAGGGCAAAAAGATCGGTCTGGGCGATGCGTTCGAGGCGGTTTGGGCTTTGTTCAAATACCGTTTCGTGGATTAGTCGGCTTGATGTCCCTCACATTGAGTTGAAGAGCGCTTCGTCCCTGGTATTCGTTCATTTCGTAGCGGTAGAGCAGATCAACTCGTTGGCGCAGGTTCCCGTACCAGTGGCCAAGCCTGAAAGCGATAGCATCGAAGGTGATATGCCCATCGGTGACGACGAGCTTCAGGTGAGCGCTATCCTTTCCAACAGGACGACTGTACTTCACTTCGACATTCCGGCTGACGAAATATGCCTCCTGGTTGCCGTACCCGGTAGGCTGTAACTTCTCCAGGTCTACCAGGATTTCGGGTCTCAGATCCGATAGGCTGAGTTCGACATCGGCGTTCAGGGTTGGCTGAAGTTCTCGATCGGATAGTTGTTCTTCGGCGATGGCTCGAAGGCGTTCGGTCAACCCGGGGAGATTCTCGTTGCGAATGGTGAAACCGGCTGCCGCCGCATGGCCGCCG
>VGOC01000047.1 GCA_016865865.1 Chloroflexota bacterium | reverse complement strand
GATCTCCAGGGGTTCGGGCAGGGAGGCGTAGGCGGTTAGCCGCGCCTGAATGCGTTTCTCGGCGTTAGCGTCCAGGGCAGCTTGAAGCGCCGGGTTAGCCAGGGAGGTATTGATCTTTGCGTGGAAGGGGTTCATTGGAGAGTGGTTTATTCGTAGCGGTTGACTTGATCCAATATTTCAGCGATGTGTTTGACGGTTGGATTTTTTCCTTGCCGGTGCAGCCCCCCGTTGATGTGCAGCAGGCAGCCTGTGTCGCAGACTATGACCGTGTCGGCCCCGCTGTTTTCAGCGTTGTTGATCTTTCGTTTCAGCATCTCTGCGGAGATTTCGGGATACTCTACCGAGAATATCCCGCCGAAGCCGCAGCATTCCTCGGCATGAGGCAGTTCGTGGAATTCGGCATCGCTGATGTTTGCTAGCAATGCGCGCGGCTGGCGATCTACGCCAACGCCGCGCAGCAAGTGGCAGGAGGGGTGGTAAGTGATCTTCCCTGAAAACTTCGCCCCAATGTCCATGACGCCTAATTCATCAACCAGGAATTCGGTGAACTCAAAAGTGCGTTTCGCCATCGCTTGAGCGCGAACCAGCCACTGGGGTTCATCGGCGAACAACTCAAAGTAGCCATGGCGAATCATCGCGGCGCATGATCCGGATGGGATGATGATGGGGCCGGGAGCTTCCTCGAATACCTCGATGGTGTGCCGGGCCATCAGCCGGGCGTCGTCTCGCAACCCTGCATTGAAGGCCGGTTGCCCGCAACAGGTTTGATCTTGGGGGAAGGCCACTCTTACCCCGGCGCGCTCCAAGACCCGAACCACCGCCTCGCCGATTTGGGGCTGTAATGTATCAACCAGGCAGGTGACGAAGAGGTGAACAGTTTGTGTCATGGGGGATAGTAAACAAGTCGTAGTTTTTCAGTGGGCTCATTTCTGTTTCAACCAAATTGTATCGTTTGAATGTAAATGTCACAAGCAAACTTTGTTCAGCGAATGTCGGAAGCCAAAGCTCTCATTTGTCAGCACTGGTGTTGGATGGTAAGATTAGCGTTCTGATACTGCTCAACGAGGTATATGAATGAAATCTTTTCGTGCTGAACCTGTCAATCAATTTAGCCTTCCGCGCCGCATTCAGCGTTTAGGAGAATTAGCCTACAACTTGTGGTGGACCTGGAAGCCGGATGCCCAGCGCCTATTCCGCCTCATTGACCATGATCTGTGGGAGCGCACTTATCATAACCCGGTGCAGTTTCTGCGCCAGGTCGAGCGCGCCCAGTTGAATGCTGTCGCCCAGGACCGCAACTATCTCGATTTCTATGATCGCATCTTTCGGATGTTCGACCAGTACATATTGGCTGAGGCTACCTGGTTCTTGCAGGAACACGCCGACTGTATCAATAGCCCGATCGCCTATTTTTCGACCGAATTCGGCCTGCATGAGACGCTGCCGATCTATGCAGGGGGTTTGGGGGTGCTCTCGGGGGATCACCTCAAAGAGGCCAGCGATTTAGGGCTGCCTCTGGTTGCTGTTGGCTTTCTCTATACCCGGGGATATTTCACTCAACATATCACTGAAGATGGCTGGCAGGAAGCGCGTTTTCAACGCCTGCGCTTCGAGGATATGCCCATCATGCCGATACTCGATGAGCATGATGATCCGCTGACGGTATCCGTCGAGCTGCCCGGACGAGAGGTTTTGGCTCGTTTGTGGGAAATTCATGTCGGGCGAGTGCCGCTGTATCTCTTGGATACCGATGTGGAAGGGAATAGCGCCGAGGATCGAGAGCTGACCTCTCGTCTCTATAATAGCGACATGGAAGCGCGCATCTCCCAGGAGATCATCCTGGGGATTGGCGGCGTTCGTGCGCTGCGCAATCTTGGCTACAACCCGGCGGTGTGGCACATGAATGAGGGACATTCTGCTTTTATGGGATTGGAGCGAGCCCGCGAGATGACGGCGGCAGGACATTCCTTCGATGCAGCTCGAGAAAGAATCTGTCATTCGACGATCTTTACCACGCATACGCCGGTTCCGGCTGGCAGCGATGAGTTCCCTCTCTGGTTGATTGATAAATACTTCTCTCAGCTCTGGCCTGGACTCGGTTTGGATCGCGATCAATTCATCAAGCTGGCGCGACGCGAAATGTCTTGGGGAGAGACGTTCAGCATGACGCTATTGGCTTTCCGTTTCGCTGGTCGCCACAATGGTGTCTCGGAGTTGCACGGACAGGTTGCCCGCAAAATGTGGCATTTTCTCTGGCCGGATCTGCGTGAGGAAGATGTGCCCATTTCCCATGTGACCAATGGCATTCACACAGGCACGTGGCTGGCGCGGCGCCTCGATCATCTCTTCCGCCGCTATTTGGGCCGCGATTGGATGGATCATCTGGATGATCCCGATTTCTGGGATAGTGTCGAGAATATCCCCGACGAGGAATTGTGGCTGGTGCGCAGGCACTTGAAACGAAAACTGGTCTTCTATATGCGCGACCGCGCCCGCGAACAGTGGCTGCGGGATGGCATCCACCCTGTCCAGGTCATCGCCTCGGGTGTGCTGTTGGATCCCTATGCCCTGACGATTGGCTTCGCCCGGCGATTTGCTACATATAAACGCGCCAGCCTGATCCTGCGCGACCTGGATCGCCTGCTCGAATTGATCAACCGCCCAAATCGTCCGGTGCAGATCATTTTTGCCGGCAAGGCTCACCCCGATGATAACCCGGGCAAGATGCTGATCCAGGAAGTTTATCGCTCCGTCAAGAAGGCCGAGAACGGGGGTCGCCTGGTCTTTCTGGAAGATTATGATATGAACCTGGCGCGTTATCTGGTGCAGGGCGTTGATGTCTGGTTGAACACCCCTCGCCGGCCGAATGAGGCCTCAGGCACTTCGGGGCAGAAGGCCGCCCTCAATGGGGCGCTTAACTTTTCAGTCCTGGATGGCTGGTGGCGTGAGGGGTATAACGGGTTGAATGGCTGGACGATTGGCGATGACGCCGACCAGGCTGATCCCAATATCCAGGATCAGATGGATGTCGAGAGCCTTTACGATATCCTGGAGAATGAGATTATCCCTCTGTATTATGACCGGTCTGAAAATGACCTGCCCCGTAAGTGGATTGCCAGAATGAAAGCCTCGATTCGCAGCCTGGCCCCTCAATTCAGCATGCGCCGTATGATCAAGGAATATACGGAACAACTCTATCTTCCTGCTATGGGAGAGTAGAATCGGTACTTCACGAAAAAGGATCCAAGACCCGTCCGCGGGTCGCCCGGCCATATGCCGCCCCGAATCCACTCCCCGTTGTTTTTCCAGTGGACTCATTAAAAACCAACCGCCCCGTTGGGAAGGCTCTTCTTCCTTTTGGGGCGGACTGGTTTATGAGGAGAATGTAATTCTCATTATAAGCAATCAGATAAGAAGAAGATGAAAAGAAGATAAGGGGTAATTAAAAGCTCGGTTCGAGCATCATGAGAAAATTCGACCTTCCCTCAGAACGATTTGTATGTCTTCCCAGGCTATTGGCCCTTCTCGCATGAGGCGAAGCTCAGTGGAAGTGCAGTCCACCACTGTGGATGGTTGACCTCCTGGCGTGCGGCCCCCATCCAAAATAAGCTGGATACGCCCCCCAAGTTGGGCGAGGACTTCTTGCGCGGTACAGGCATTCTCTCCCCCGGACAGGTTGGCGGAAGTCACTGCTAACGGGCCGGTGACATCCATCAAGGCCAGCGCGTCGGGGTGATCCGGGACGCGTACGCCGACGGTAGGAAGCGGGTTGAGAATTTCGGGTAAATCAGGGTGTCTGGGGACGACAAGGGTCAGGGGGCCGGGCCAGAATACCTCGGCCAGCTTCAGCGCAGCCTGGTTGGGATTCACGGCCACGTGCGCCAAATCCCTGAGAGAACTCATCAACACCGCGATGGCCTTGCTTTGATCGCGCTCTTTGACCTCGAACAGCATCTCGATAGCATTGGTATCGAAAATTGCCGCGGCTACCCCATAGACAGTGTCGGTTGGGAAGGCTACTATGCCCCCGCGGTTGAGCACGCTGACTGCGCGGGAAATAGCCTCAGGATGTTTTGTGGATATGCTCTCGGTTTTCATGGTCAGGTTTCGACGCGGATCAGGCGGTCGCGCCCGGCCAAATCGGGCAGCAATTGTGCATTAGCTTCGGCAAAGGCCTCTTGGGCCAGGGCGAGGGCAGAGACGCCCTGGGAGGAGTTGATCTCCAGGAGCAGCAACCCACCCGGGGTCAGGAATTGAGGCGCAGCTTGTAGTAATTGTCGAATGTGGTTCAATCCGTCTAGCCCGCCATCTAAAGCCAGGCTGGGTTCTCGGCCAAATACCTTGAGCGTGTGCAACGTCGCGGTAGGGATGTAAGGAAGGTTGGCGCAGATCACGTCGAATGGCGAATGTTCGATATTCAACAAGTCCGTTCGCATAAATTCGATTTGCCCGGCCACGGCATGTTTTTCGGCGTTCGCGCGCGCAACCTGAAGCGCTTTCGATGAAATGTCGGTTGCAAGAATGTGCAACTCCGGGAAATGCTTCGCCAGGCTGACCGCGATGCAGCCCGAGCCTGCGCCGATGTCAGCCGCGAACAGTTTTCGTTGATACGTTTCCCCGCGGATGAAATGCCCGCCTGCGGCGAGTCTCGAAGGGCGCGAAGATATATTCATATGGCTTTCTTTGCGCTCTTCGCGTCTTTGCGTTTCGATTTTCTTTCCAAGCCACTTGATCGCCTCTTCGACGAGAAGCTCGGTCTCGGGGCGGGGGATGAGCACGGATGGGGAGATGATGAAATCCAAACCGTAGAATTCCCAATGCCCGAGGATGTACGGCAAGGGTGCGCCAGCTTCGAGTTGAGACAGGTTCTGAGCGAAGGCTGCTTGCTGGTCGGGGGTAAGCGGGTATTCGGGGTGCGCCAAAACCCAGGCGCGCGGCTTTTGCAGGATGTGCGCCAGCAACACCTGGGCGTCGAGTGAGGGGGTGTCGCTTTGCTGGCGGGTGATCTTCAGGGCCTTTTCGAGCGCGTCGAAAATTGTCAATGGTCGCTCATTCCAGCCCGGCTTCGGCAAGACGTTCGGCCTCGTCACGGGTTGCCAGTTCCTCGATGAAATCCTCGATATTGCCATCCAGCACAGCAGCCAGGTTATAGGATGATACGTTGATACGGTGATCGGTAACCCGCGATTGAGGGAAATTATAAGTGCGGATTTTCTCCGAGCGTTCGCCGGTGCCAATTTGGGAGCGGCGATTTTCTTCGATCTCAGCGCGACGTTTCTCCTCTTCGATCTCGAAAAGACGGGCTTTGAGGATGCTCATGGCCCTTTGCCGGTTTTGAAGCTGAGAGCGTTCATCCTGACATTGCACAACCATGCCTGTGGGCAGATGGGTCAACCGCACCGCCGTGGCGTTTTTCTGAACGTTTTGTCCACCGGCGCCGGCTGATTTGTAGACATCCATTTTGATATCCCGATCCGGGATGTCTATTTCGACATCGTCTACTTCGGCCAGCACAGCTACTGTCGCAGTGGATGTGTGGATGCGCCCCTGGGACTCGGTGACGGGCACCCGCTGCACCCGGTGGACGCCTGATTCGAACTTCAGCCTGGAATACGCGCCATGCCCTTTGATCAGGAAAGCGACTTCTTTGAAACCGCCGACGCCTGTCTCGTGGAGGGAGAGCATTTCCGATTTCCAACCGCAGTGATCGGCGTAGCGTGAATACATGCGATACAAATCAGCCGCGAACAGGCCTGCCTCATCTCCGCCGGTTCCGGCCCGGATTTCCATGATCACGTTGCGTTGATCGCGGGGGTCTCTGGGCAGCAGCAAAGTCTTGATTTCGAGTTCTAGCTGGGGGATGCGTTCTTCCAGTTCTGCTATTTCCAGGGCAGCCAGCTCGGCTAACTCCGGGTCATTTCCAGCCTGTAATTCTTTCGCTTCCTCCAGGCCTTCGATCGCCTGGCGATACTGGGCGGCTTTTTTGATCAGCGGCCCCAAATCGGCGCGCTCCCTGCCCAGATCAGCTGCGCGTTGATAGTCATCGCCGACTTCCATCAGCGCTTGATTGATTTCATCGTAGCGTTTTTCGATACCAGTAAGTTTTTCGATTAACATGCGGCGATTATACCATCGGGGGCTTTTTCTGACCTTTACGATCTGCTTGCCACCTGTATCTTCCCATGCTATAATGTTCGTGTAGATTTCCCCCTGATTGGAATTCGAAATAGAATTAACCGCGTTTTTCGCTTCCCTGTGTCTCGCGCCCGAGGGGCTTGCGTTCGGCAGTGGTGTTCGATCATCGAGAACGCGGCATAGATTTTTTCCCCCTGAGTTGAGAATATGAATGTATTAGAACTTGAACAGAAACCGTTAATCGAGTTGCGTCAAATTGCCATGGGTTTCAATGTCCCGCAGGCTGCACAACTCAAAAAAGAGAAATTGATTATGCTTATCCGTCAGGCCGAAGCTGAACGTGAAGGCCTGGAGGTGCGCGGCGGTATCCTGGAGATTATGAGCGAGGGCATAGGTTTCTTGCGTTGGGATAACTACCAACCCAGCGCGAACGATGTGTATGTCTCGCAATCGCAAATCCGCCGCTACAAGCTGCGCAACGGGGATATGGTGATAGGTCATGTCCGTCCGCCGCGCGAGTCGGAGCGACACTATGGGTTGCTCAAAGTCGAAACAGTCAATGGCCTGGACCCCGAGGAAGCGATGCGCCGCACGCGCTTCGAGCACCTGACGCCTATCTTCCCAGACAAACGCTTCAACCTGGAAACCGATAAGCATATTCTGGCCACTCGCCTGATCAATTTGGTCACGCCCATTGGACGCGGGCAGCGTGGTTTGATTGTGTCGCCCCCGAAAGCAGGCAAGACCACCATCCTGAAGAATGTGATCAATGCGATCTCGAACCAATATCCCGAGGTGACTTTGATTGTGGCGTTGATCGGCGAGCGCCCTGAGGAAGTCACCGACATGGATCGCTCAGTGGATGCAGAAGTGCTCTCGTCCACCTTCGATGAGCCGGTTTCCTCGCATGTGCGCGTTGCCGAGATGGTCATCGAGCGCGCCAAACGGCTGGTGGAAGTAGGTCGGGATGTTTTCATCGCCATGGATTCGATTACGCGTCTTTCCCGGGCTTATAACCTGGTTGTGCAGCCCTCCGGCCGTACCCTGTCGGGCGGTATTGATCCCTCGGCGCTGTATCCACCCAAACGTTTCTTCGGGGCTGCGCGCAATATCGAAGAGGGCGGTTCGTTGACGATCGTGGCTACCTGCCTGATTGATACAGGCTCCCGAATGGATGATGTGGTCTACGAGGAGTTCAAGGGCACGGGCAATATGGAACTGCATCTATCCCGGCAATTGCAGGAACGGCGCATCTTCCCGGCGATCGATATCTCTCGTTCGTCAACACGTCGCGAAGAGATACTATTAGGGCCGGATATCACCCCGCGGGTCTGGCTGATGCGCCGCATGTACGATCAAATGACCGCCATGCCTCCTCACGGCGCAGGCATGGATCCGGGCACAGCCGCAGAAGCGATCTTCGACCGTTTCAAGAATACCAATGATAATCAAGAATTCCTGATGACGCTCAACGAGTAGTCTTTGCAAGCATCCCCCTTTTATTGGTAAAGTTCGATGATACAGAGTCGCGGCTGGTTCTATTGGCTGGCCTGGGTATTTGCATTTGGGCTTGTGGGGGTGGCAGGATATTTGGGGTGGCAGCGGGTTGCGCCCTCCCAAAAGATGCCTGCTACAGAAACAGATATTCGAACACGACCCACGATGGTCGAAGCGCAATTGCCCAGGGGTGAGGCTCAACTACCAGCCTTTGGGGATGACCAGGCCCAGACCAGCCTGCGGCGCATGGCGATGTTGAACACGTTGATCCCCTCCCGCCCGCGCACAAAGATGCTCCAGCATACTGTCAGTATAGGCGATTCGGTGTTTGCGATTGCGAACACCTATAGGATCAAGCCCGAAACTGTGCTCTGGTCGAATTACGATGTTTTGAAGGATGATCCTCATTCCCTATCAGTCGGAATGGTATTGAAGATTCCTCCTGTGGATGGGGTTTATTACCGATGGAAGGAAGAAGATAGCCTCGAATCGGTTGCCGGTGAGTTCGAGGTGGAAGTCAACGACATCCTGACCTGGTCAGGAAACCAACTGGATTTGACCAACCCTCAGATCGCAGTGGATAGTTGGGTGATGATTCCTGGCGGCCAGCGGGAATTCCAACAGTGGATCGTCCCGGTTCCTGCACGCGGCAGGGCGGGTGTTTCCACGGGAATCTATGGGGGCGGCGCCTGTCCTGGGGGTTATGATGGTTTGTATGGCAGCGGCGCTTTCATCTGGCCAACGAGCAATCGCACGCTATCCGGCAATGACTACTGGTCGGGACACCTGGCCATAGATGTTGGCGTGGTCATCGGGGAGTCGATTGCAGCCGCGGATAGCGGCGTGATCATGTTTGCGGGCTGGGCGACTGGCGGTTATGGATATGTGATAGCTATTGACCATGGCAACGGCTACCAGACATTGTATGCTCACCTCAGCAGCGTCAACGTGAGCTGTGGTCAGAGTGTGCGGCAGGGTCAATTGATCGGATTGGGGGGCAGCAGCGGCAACTCCACTGGGCCTCATCTGCACTTCGAAGTGCGCTTGAATGGCGGCTTCGTTAACCCCTGGTATGTGCTGCCCTAAAAATCCGAATGCTTTTCAGACTTCAGGTTGATAGACGATGTCACATTCACGGAAAAATCCGAAATTTGGGGATGCGAGCGGTGTGCAACACCGCTCGCATCCCCAAATTTCGAGCGTCTTGTTTGTAGTGTAATATTGCCAAGTTAGATACTTCGAAAAGGAAGATGATATGCCAAACGATTATCTTGAACCAAAAATAAAAACACTGGCAGAGACTCAAAACAACGTAGCCTGGCTGGCCGAAGAGCCTGATGAAGAAATCACCTACCATCTGGAACTCAATAATGTCACTGTGCATTTCTTCGAGGAGGAGTGGCAGGAATTCCTGGAGTTGGCGCGCGCCTTGTTAGCGCATGGTGATTGATTGTTTGGTGATAGAGCTTTTGTGATATACTCTACATATGCCTGTCCGGGTCTTGATTACCACAAATATCCGCAGCTTGGGCGAGTTGATGCAGCAAGCCCTGCAGGAAACTGGTCGGTATCGGGTCGAATTGAGCGATGGCGCCGAACAGGCTGTGGAACGCGCCCAGGCTGAACGCTTTGCAGTAGCCATTGTTGATTTCGGCGCGCTTTCCGACCCCTTGGAACTTATCGCCAACCTGCGGGAAATAACTCCTGCTATTCGGGTTGTGGCGATGCCCTCCAGCGCGGATGAAGAGAAAACGACCGCCGACCGGTCTGTTGTGGATGCCTGGCTTTCGATGCCCTTCTATCTGCCCAATCTCATAGACACCCTGGCAGCGATCGGCGGCGATCCGGGTGTGGAAAGCAAGCAGGCCCCCGAGCCAGAACGGCCCCCATTTCCGTCCACAGTCCCTAAAAAAACAGTTTCCCCGCAGCCCGCTCCTGAATGGCTGCAAGATGTCAACCGGGTAGCCCAACATCTCACCCGGCTGTCGCTCGAATCTGCGGCGCAGGCGGCTTTGATCACTCGCGGCAGCCAGCTTTGGGCTTACGCCGGTCAGCTCCCCCAACCAGCGGCCGAGGAATTGGCCCGCGCCGTGGGGCATTATTGGGCGCATGATGGCGGCAGCGACCTGGCGCGCTTCATCCGTCTGGATGCTACAAACAGCGAGTATATGATGTACGCTACCAGTTTGGGGGGGGATTATGTACTGGCGCTGGCTTTCGAGACGGAAATGCCATTTACCGAGATGCGCACTCATGCTGGAGAATTGGCCCGAAAGCTTTCTGCTCCCCCTGTGGATGACACGGCCGCCCGCCGGGCGGATTCTATTTCCAAACAATTGACTGCTCTCGAGGAAATGACTCTCGTTGGTGAGCCTGCGGTCGTGGATAACATTGGCGAGGACCTTCCCCCCATTCCAACCGATTGGCGCCCCGATCAGGACGTGGCCGAGGGGCGGCAGGCCTTTTTCGAAGATTTGCTTGCTTCGATGGATATTCCCCAACCTGATGGGGTAGAAAACGGAGCTCCACTTCCTTTGGTAGAGGATCGCGAAGCCGCATTGGATTTCTCATTGGCCGATACGCATCCAACACCAGTTGTCGAAACTCGGATGCTCCTCGAAGAGCAAGCCCCCGTGAGAAAATCCAGGCCGAGAGCGCTCGAGCCGGAGACATCGACTCTGCATAATCTCACTTATGCTTGTGTGCTGGTGCCGCGTATGCCTCAGCATCATCTCGTGGGGGATCTGGCCGCTTCCCTGTCCCAGTGGGTTGTACAGCTTAGCCTGGCTTTTGGTTGGCGACTGGAGCATCTGGCCATTCGCCCGGACTATCTGCATTGGATTGCGGTCGTCCCCCCGAACTCCTCGCCAGGGATGATGGTTCATAATATTCGCCAAGAAACCGCCAAACATATTTTCTCGGAATTCCCGCGTCTAGAACGAGAAAACCCTTCGGGTGAGTTTTGGGCCTCCGGATACTTGATCGTCAATGGGCGTGATGCATTCTCACGCCAGATGGTGCAAGAGTTCATTGGCTCTGTTCGAACCCGCCAAGGGGTTCAGTAGTTTCCGACCATGCCGCCTATTCTATATTTAATCGATGGTCACGCGCTGGCGTACCGTTCGTACTATGCCCTGACCGCAGGCCAACCAACCGGACGATGGGTTACCAGTGCTGGAGAGCCGACTGCAGGGGTGTACGGCTTTACCAGTGTGCTGCTGCGCATCTTGGAACAGGAGCACCCGGATTATCTGGCTGTGGTCTTCGATACGGGGAAAACATTCCGCGATGACATCTATCCCGAATACAAGGCCACCCGCGAAAAAATGCCCGATGACCTGCGCCCCCAGATCGAACGCATCCGCGAGTTGATCGATGCCTTCAGTATCCCTCGTTTAGAAGAGGCTGGATACGAAGCGGATGATGTCCTGGGGAGCGTCGCCCGGAAAGCTGTCGCCGAGGGGCTGGGGGTGAAGATCTTCACCGGCGATCGGGATTTGCTGCAATTGGTGGACGAGCGGGTGATCGTCAATCTGCCGGGGCGTTCCCTGGGAGATGCCAAAGATTATCTTGCGGCTGATGTGGTAGAAAGCCTGGGTGTGCGCCCGGATCAGGTTGTTGATTATAAAGCCCTGATGGGTGATACATCGGATAATATCCCTGGCGTCTCCGGGGTGGGGAAGAAGACCGCCGCCAAACTGCTCAACGATTATGGATCATTAGATGGCGTCTACGCGCATCTCGACGAGCTCAGCGATGGCCTGCGCAAGAAGCTGGAAGAAGGGCGTGAATCCGCTTATCTCAGTCAGAAGCTGGCCTCCATCGTCGCGGATTTAGATATCCCGCTGGATTTAGAGAAAGCCCGCCCAGGCAATTTCACTCCCCAAACAGCTCATGCCCTGTTCCGTGAGTTGGAGTTTCGCTCCCTGCTCAAACGTCTGGAGGGATTAGAAGAGCAATATGGCAAAGTCGCGCCCCGACCGGGACAGCAGTTGCAGCTTTTTGGCGACGCGGCCTCGAAAGTGGAACGATCTGCTCCCAAAGCTGCTTATCTTCCGGTTCATATCGTTGACACAGATGAGGCTCTTGCATCTCTGGTGAAAACTTTGGAGCAGGCCTCGGTCATCGCCTTCGACACGGAAACCACCTCCACAGACCAGATGCGGGCTGAATTGGTGGGCGTCTCCCTGGCGGTAGACGAAGAAGCCGGGTATTACATCCCCGTGGGGCATAAAGCAGGGCGGCAGCTCCCGCTCGTGAAAGTTGTCAATTCTCTGCACGGTCCGTTGACCAACCCTGCAATCCCCAAGGTCGGGCACAACCAGAAATATGATTTCGTGGTCCTGGCCCGGCATGGCCTGCGGGTTGCCCCCCTGGGGTTCGATACCATGATCGCGGAGTGGGTGATCAATCCTGATTCGCACAACCTGGGGTTGAAGAATCTCTCCTGGGTGCGCCTCGGTCACCGGATGAAGGAGATCGAGGAGTTGATCGGTAAGGGGAAGAAACAGATCAGTATGGCCGAAGTGCCCATCGCTGATGTGGCCTCGTATGCCGCTGACGACGCGATCGCGGTGCTGCGCCTGATGCCGCAGCTCGAAGCCGAACTCGAGGCCGCCCGAGCTGTATCTCTGTTCGAAGAGATCGAGATGCCTCTGATCAATGTGCTGGCCGATATGGAAATGAACGGCATTGGACTGGATATCGAGTTCCTGGCACGCATGTCCCTCGAGCTGGAGATGCGCCTGAAAGAAATCGAGAACCAGGTCTTTCGGGCAGTGGGAGAGTCTTTCAACCTGAATTCTCCCAAACAACTCTCGGAGGCTATATTCGACAAGTTGGGCATTGCCCCTCCCGAAGGGTTGCGAAAGACGGCCAGCGGATATTATTCCACGGCGGCCGATGTCCTGGAAACGATCCAGAAACGACATCCTGTTGTAGTGTGTGTATTGGAACATCGCGAATTATCCAAGCTGAAATCCACCTATGTGGATGCGTTGCCCCAGCAACTCAACCCGCAGACGGGGCGGGTGCACACCTCTTATAACCAGGCAGGCGCCCGGACGGGGCGAATCGCCTCATCGGAACCCAATTTGCAGAATATTCCCATCCGCACAGAATTGGGCCGGCAGGTGCGGGAAGCCTTTGTGGCAGGCCCCGGTCACCAGTTGCTGGCGGTTGATTATTCGCAGGTCGAATTGCGCATCGCGGCTCACATGGCTCGAGATGAAGCCATGATGGCCGCTTTCCGCAGCGACCAGGATATTCACGCTATCACAGCCTCGGCGATCTACAATGTACCCATCGGAGCAGTCAATAGCACGCAACGCCGTCATGCCAAGGCGATCAACTTTGGTCTAATCTATGGGATGAGTCCCTTCGGTTTGACGCGGACAACCGATTTGACTTTAGCCGAGGCCGAGGATTTCGTGAGCGCCTATTTCAGAAAGTTCCCGGGGGTGAAACGGTATTTGGATGGGATTCGGGAGTCTGCTGCTCGACAGGGATATGTCGAGACTCTGCTGGGGCGGCGGCGATATTTCCCGGGTTTGAAGAACGCCCAAAATGCCCAGGTTCGAAACCGCGAAGAGCGAGAGGCTATCAACGCGCCTATCCAGGGAACTGCCGCGGATATCATGAAGATTGCCATGTTGCGGGCGGCAGAGGCTCTCGAAAAAGTCGGGCTTTCCACCAAAATATTACTTCAGGTTCACGATGAATTGGTGCTAGAATGTCCGGTAGATGAAATCGGGGCCGCGGCTGCTGTAGTCCGTGAGGCTATGGAAGGAGCGTATTCCCTGGATATTCCGCTCCGCACCGACGCCCGTTGCGGAAAGAACTGGGGCGCTCTGGAACCGATAAATTATTCGTGAAAGGACTTACGCGCTTGGCTTAAATCTTACCGCTGAGACACAGAGAACGCTGAGAAAAAAGATTATCAGTAGATCACGAAAAAGATCGAAAGCCCATCCCCGGGCGACCCGAGGACGGGTCTTAGATCGTGATTTCGTGAAGTACTGATTATCTATTCTCTTTGGTAACTACTCAGCCAAACGGGGAAGTTCCCGAAAAAAGGGTGTGCGAAGGGGGCGCAGCCCCCTTCGCACACCCTTTTTTCGGGCTAATCCGTTCGATGGCTGAGCAGTTACTCTCTTTGTATAGAATCTCTACGCACTCAGCGTCTCTGCGGTGAATTTCTGGTTGATCTGCGTAAATCTCATGAGAGATAGTTTTATGAGTCAAGAGCAGCGTTATCAGCAAGCGATGAATCGGGGGCACACTGCTGCCTGGGATCAAGAATGGAATCGGGCGGCTGCTTTCTACAGTCAAGCCCTGGAAGAGAAGCCCGATGATCCAAAAGCATTATCCAATATAGCCCTGGCGCTCTTGAATTTACAGGAATACGAGAAATCGCTCCAGTATTATTTGCGCGCTGCGGAAGTATCGCCGGACGATCCGCTTCCTCTGGAAAAGGCTGCCACGCTATACGTGCACATGGGGCAGGCGGCAAAGGCTTCGAAATTATCAGATCACGCCGCGGAACTCTATTTGAAAGAGAAGAACGCTGATAAGGCCATCGAGAATTGGTCTCGCGCCGTCGTATTAGATTTCGAAAACTTACAGGCTCATACGCGGCTGGCGGTTGTGTATGAACGTTTGGGTCGAAAACCGCAGGCCGTGCGTGAATATCTACACATGGCCAGTCTATTTCAACATGCTGGTCGAAACGAAAAGGCGTTCGAAGCAGTCAACCGGGCTTTGCAGGTAGATAGAAATAACAAAGAAGCTCAACAAGCTCAGATGATGCTGCGGAGCGGGAAAATGCTCCCTAAACCTGCCCGCCCCCGCGGTGGAACAGGCCCCCTCGAAGATATCAAACTGCCCCAACAACCTCGATTGAGCGCCCCGAAAGAACCTGCGGAGAGCAATCTGGATCCGATAGAAGAGGCGCAAAAGGAAGCCCTTGTCACACTGGCGCGCTTATTCTTCGAGCAATCGAGTGAAGGCGAGGTGCGCACAACTTCCCGGCGTGGTTTGCAGGCCATTATGGACGGGACCGGCGACCTTGCGTTCACCAAGAACGCTGATCGCGCCAAGATCATGCTTCATCTTGGTATGGCGGTCGAATTGCATACTCAGGGCGATTCAGATCAGGCTGCCGAGGAGCTGAAAGGGGCCATCAATGCCGGATTGGATTCGCCAGCAGCATATTTTTGCCTGGGCGTCATTCAAGTAGCATCGGATCGTCAAGAGAGCGCGGTGCGAAATTTACAGCGGGCGATGCCTCATGCCGATTTTGCCCTGGGGTCGCGTCTGCTCTTGGGTGGAATTTGGTATCAACAAGGGAAATATAAACAAGCTGCCGAGCGCTATTTGGAGGCTTTGCGATCTGCTGATGCGCAAGTCGTTTCTCCGAAACATGCAGACGAATTGCGCGAATTGTATGAACCGTTGATGGATGCGCTCTCCCGAGAAAAAAACGAAGATCACCAAAAAAAGCTTTGTGAAAACATCGCTGAGTTGTTGGTGCGGTCTAATTGGCGGACACATCTCAGGAACGCCCGTCAACAGTTAGGCGATCAGGAAAATGATTCCTCGCCCATCCCATTGGCTGAAGTCCTGATCGAATCGAGCAGCAGCGATGTGGTTGTGGCGATGAGTACAGTTCGCAGTCTTGCCAGGGCAGGACACCTGGGCGCCGCCCTCGAAGAGATCTTATTTGCCCTTCATCGAGCGCCAGCTTATTTACCGCTTCATATCGTTTTGGGCGACCTGCTCGTTTCCAAAGATCGGATCATGGAAGCAGCAGAGAAGTTTGGCGTCGTCGCCCGGGCCTATAGTTCGCGGGGCGAATCGCGGCGGGCTATCAAGATGTTACAGCGAGTCGTCGAGATGGTTCCCATGAATTTGGTTTCCCGCCAACAATTGATCGAACATATGGTGGCTTTTGGTCAGATAGACGAGGCCATCGAAGAGTATCTGAAATTAGCTGAAGTCCATTACAGCATGGCTGAACCGGGAAAAGCGCGTGATGTTTATAACCAGGCATTGAATCTGACGTCCCAATCGGAGAAGCCCGTCCACTGGCAGGTGCGGATTTTGCATCGCATTGCTGATATCGAAACGCAAAGTTTGAGTTGGCGAAAGGCGATTGAGCTTTACAAGCAGATCTGCGTTTTACGGCCGGACGATAGCGAGGCATATCGCAGTATGGTTGTTTTATTCTTCAATCTTGGGAATCAAGACCAGGCTTTGAAGGCAATGGATCAATATATCGCCACGATGAACGAAAGCGAAAATAGTGACGCTGTTATTCGATTTCTCGAGCAACTGATTTCCGAGCAGCCTGGGCAGGCGATGATCCATTACCGTTTGGCGGTGCAATATGAGCAGGTTGGGAATATTTCAGGCGCGGTAAGATCCTATGATGTTGCTGGAGAGCTTCTGCTCGAAGCTGGTGATAAAGCAGGCGGGGCCGAAATGATCCAACGAATCATTTGGATGAACCCCCCGGAGAAAGAGAAGTATCAAAAATTATTAGCGTCTCTCTAACGAGTATTGGGAGTAGGCGCTATCCGAAAAAGGGGTGTGCGGCGTGGAAAGCACGTCACACACCCCTTTTTCGATGGTTGTTCTATTACCAAATCTGGAACGATGAGCGGGTTTGTCGCTGAATCGTGCCGAATGTGGCAGTTACCGTGATCTTGGCCGTGCCGAGAGAATCGCTCCTGATATATAATCGTTCGACGCTCAATCCGCTTTGGTTTGTTTGTCCCATGACATCTTTGATGATCTGCCCGTCAGGTAGGGTAATGGTGTAATTCAAGAATACATTAGCGAGCAACCTGAAGTCCTGGTCGTATACGATTACGTAGAGTTCTTGATTGTTACCAATGAGCGGCAGGATGGGATTGCTCACGAAGGCATGCACCTGTAACGCAGAAACCTCTTTTATGGCGATGTTGCTATTCAGCCAGGGTCGAAGGTATCGTGGATCCTCGCCAGAGAAGTGGAAATACTCTATTCCTAAGTTCGAAACGAAGACTTTTTCTCCTGGGGGACGCTCCGGATGCCATTCGAAGCGGGCGCGCTGGAAATATTGTGATATCCAGCCATCATGGATTTCGAAATCCGAAATCGGATAGCCAAATTGGGTAACGCCCCCATTGGCCTCGAAGAAATCCAGAAAGTCGTAACAGATCCTATATGTCGTTTCAAGAAAAGATTTGCAGGAGGCGAAATTGGAAAGTTCTGGGAGAGCTTCCCCTGCTTCGTAGAGAAACTCGCCCAGGTGGGTGATCTGAACAAGCAGATCACTGGGCGCTTCGGGATGGAGTTCGAAGCGTGCTTTTTCGAAATATTGTACCAAGTGACCTCTGGTTTGATCGTTGAAAGCATCTGTGATAGGGTAGCCGTAAATCTCTTCCCCATTTGGGATGCTACTGTATTTCTCCAGGAAGGCGCCCGATACCGAATGACCAGTTTCAGGAAAAAAACGGCCATCATCCAGCGTTTGGGCTAATGCGGATTCCCCCAAAAGCCCGGTTATTGCGATGAGTGCGACGATGATTGTCAGCCAACGCATTGTCGTTTTCACGGTGTTATGATTATATGCTACATCTAATGTCTTCACAATAGTTCTAGTTGACTAAAATTACTACGCTTCACCCCCCTGGCCTGCGGCTATCCCCCCAGATATGCCGCCCCGAATCCTCTCCCCGTAGTTTTTTTCAGTGGACTCATAATCGGAATTTCAGTGGCGAAAATGGGGAGACAGAGGGGGGTCGGGCGAAATGGGAAGGATGTTCGTCATTTGCGGGGTTCCTTCGATGATCCAATTTGCCCCGGCCTCGATGAGCTCCTCTTCCTCGCCGAAGCCGCACAGCACCCCGACGGACTGCGCTCCGGCTGCTCTGGCAGCCAGGATATCCACAGTGGTGTCGCCGATCATCAGACAATCTTCAGGGCTGACTCCCATTTGCCGGGCTGCCCATTCGATGGGGTCGGGGTAAGGTTTGGTGTGTTCACATGTTTGGGCTGTGGCAATACACTGGAAGAGGGGTTTTAGTTCGAATTGGTCCAAGAACCAACCAGTGCTGCGGCCGCCGCGGGCGCTGACCACAGCCATAGGATACCGTGTGTATAACTCGGTGAGCATCTCCTTTACACCAGGGATGAGTTTGAATGGCTTGGGTCCTTTGCCCAACCCAAAGCGGTAGATCGAATCTCCTAAAGCAGCGATTTCGTCATCGAATCCCAAACGGTCGGGAATCCCGAGGAGGGTATTCCCCGGGCTTTCAGTAGCCATCACGAATCGCCGCGCAAATGGCAGGGTATCCCTCGAAGGGAAGAGAAAGCCAAGCGGTCGAAGCCATCTGGCCAGCTTTTCGACGAATTGATCATCAGTGTCGCTCAAGGTGCCATCTACATCGAAACATAAGGCTCGAATGCGCGATTTATCTAAGCTCATCTTGTTCTTTTTCTCCAGTGATTAGGCTCCAGTGATCAGGCACCTGAACGGCGACCACTTCGCCGCGGGCGGTAATTTCGCCCTCGACTGACAGGGTAATATCTACAATCACTTTGCGACCTTTTACTTCTCGGATGACCCCGCGCAAATCCAGAGCGGGACCCAATGGCGTTGGTTTCAGGTAATCTATGTGCAACGAGCCGGTCACGAAGCGGATTGGGGGGCCGCCATCGTCCATTCGACGCCCCGCGGCCTGGTATGCAGCGGCGGCCGCTGAACCTGTGCCGTGGCAATCAACCAACGAGGCGATCAGCCCTCCGTAAACGTAGCCAGGGATGGCGATGTGATGAGGCCTGGGGTGGTAAATCGAATACGTCTCCCCGGTTTCTTCATCCCAGTAACTCTTGATTTGCAGCCCCTGCTCGTTGAGCCGTCCGCACCCGTAGCAGTGACTCCATTGGTCGGGGTAATAATCTTGAAACGCTTTCTCGGGCATAGCTTTGCTCCTGGTAACTACTCAGCCAAACGGGGAAGTTCCCGAAAAAAGGGTGTGCGAAGGGGGCGCAGCCCCCTTCGCACACCCTTTTTTCGGGCTAATCCGTTCGATGGCTGAGCAGTTACTGCTCCTGATGTATTTGCTTCGACAATATTCGCCTCATGAGGGCAGTCTTCCCATCTGGAATATTTTACTCGATTCGAACTCTATCTCCTCATTTACGCTACTGAAAAAAATACGAGTAGAGGATACGGGGCGGCATATATGGGAGTGCGTGCGCAGCACGCACCCCCATATATGCCGCCCCGCCCCCTCATTACTTGCACTGTAATTCTAGCCGACAAGAGCTATTGCATGAGCCAGATAAGTTTGTTATAGTGGGGATGGTTTTCAATCATTGCTCTTGTGGAGGCGAGTTCATGGACTCAAACTATTTGCTGCGTTACCGCCTGGGGGAGGAAGAATGGCAAGAGTTTCCCGTTGTTAAAAATGATATTCTGATCGGGCGGGGAGATGACTGTGACTTGATCCTCGAACACAAGGAAATCTCCCGCGGACATGCCCGCCTCAGTTGGGTCGAGGATGAAACTCTGTTGACAGATTTAGGCTCGAGCAATGGCACGTATGTGGATGGCCAGCCGTTGACGCCTAATATGCCGGTTATCCTTTCGCCCGGACAGTTGATCATGATCGGCGGATTCACGTTGGTTCTCAGCGCGCCTGGCATCGAGGCGACCTGCCTGGCGGAAGACCGAGTCTCTCGGCAGGATGAAATCTTGCATTTGCGGTATCGTTTTGGCAGGGGCGAATGGCAGACGTATGTTCTTCCAGATGGAGAAACCACAGTCGGGCGGGGGGATGAGAACGACTTGGTGTTCGAAGATGAGGAAGTTTCGCGCTTTCATGCAGTGCTCACCCTGGCTGAAAACAAGCTCTTGCTCAGGGATTTGGGTTCCACGAATGGCACCCAGGTTGACGGCGTATCGCTGATCCCCCACCAGGATCAGCCCGTTCTGATCGGGCAGTTTATCACCATCGGGAGTCATGTGCTGTATGCGGAGGCGCCTGCCTCGGTGGGTGTTATGCACTCTGCCAGCGGCACGATGGTGATGCCGGGCCAGGCTTTCGCGCTGGGAGAGGCTGGCGCGCCAAAGACCATGCTGGATGCGGAGATCGCCGTGGCGCCAACCTCAGTGCGAACCATGAACCTGGCCTCGCACGATAAAGTGACCATCGGGCGCGCCGCCGATAACCAGGTGGTGCTGAATCATCCCCTGGTGAGTCGATATCATGCCGTATTGGAGCGTATGGGTAAGCGGTTTTGTATCAGAGACCTGCGCAGCACCAATGGCGTTTATGTCAATGAGGAGAAGATCGAGCGGGAAGCCTACCTCAAAGATTGGGATCAAATCCGCATTGGGCCATATGTCTTCGTCCTTTCGGGGCAGCAACTCCAGGGCCGGATCGAGGAGGGTATTCGTATCGAGGCCAGGAATGTCAACCAGGTGGTTTCCAGCGGCCTGAACTTGCTCAAAGATATCAGCCTGACGATCGAGTCGAACGAGTTTTTGGCCCTGGTGGGTATGAGCGGTTCGGGGAAGACCACTTTCATGAACGCTATCAGCGGTTATTGGCCTGCCAGCCACGGGCAGGTTTTAGTCAACGGGATCACCCTGTACGATCATTACGATCTATTCCGCGACGATATCGGCTATGTGCCCCAAAAGGATATCGTCCACGCCGAACTGACCCCCGAGATGGCTCTGGATTACGTTGCACAGTTGCGCATGCCTCCCGATACTTCTCCACATGAGCGCCAGGCGGTGGTACGTGAGGCGCTGAAAGAACTCGATCTGACGGAGCGGAAGGATATTCCCATCTCGCGCCTGTCGGGCGGCCAGCTCAAGCGGGTTTCGATTGGCGTCGAGTTGCTGACCAAACCGCGCCTGTTCTTCCTGGATGAACCAACCAGCGGCTTGGACCCGGGCACCGAATATGACATGATGAAGTTGATGCGCCGTCTGGCAGATCAGGGGCGCACGATCATCTTGATTACCCATGCCACGAAGAATGTGATGTTGTGCGATAAGGTCATCTTCCTGGCCCGGGGCGGCAATCTGGCTTTCTACGGCGCGCCGGAGGATGCCTTGGAATATTTCGATCATCACCGCACCGATCGCGAGCGCCGCGAAAAGGATATGGAATTCGATGATATCTATCGCATCCTGAACGATGAGTCGCGCGGCGCTCCCGAGGTGTGGCGAGAGCGTTATCTGCAATCGCAGGTGTATGCGAGACTGATGGGGTGGGACAGGCCTCAAGCGGAGCCTCAGGCAATGGCCGCCCCACCATCGGGCCGGATTCAAGCGAAACGACGCCGGCTCTCCTCGCTGCGCCAATTCATGATCCTCTCGTCCCGCAATCTCAAGATCATCACGCAGGATAAGGTTTCGTTGATTATGATGATCGCCCTGGCGCCGGTCCTGGGTTTGATGGATTTCATCTGGGGTACGGATCTCTTCGATCCCGTGTATGGCGATGTGGAATTGATCATGTCCCAATGGTTCATGCTGGCGGTAGTATCTCTGATGGCGGGATCGTTGAGCAGTATACGGGAGATCGTCAAAGAGGCGGATATTTATAAACGCGAGCGAGTGGTCAATTTGCGCATCTTCCCTTACTTGATGTCGAAGGTGTGGGTAGGAGTCGTTCTAGCCATTTACCAGGCCGCGATATTGATGGCTTTCCGTCTTTTCTTCGTAAGGCCGACAATCCCCAGCGCAGCCGATTATTTCGCCTTCTTCATCACGATATTCTTGGGCAGCCTATCGGGATATCTCATTGGTCTGATGACTTCCGCCATTGCCCCGAATCAAAATACTGCTATGCTTTTGCTGATCGTTGTCCTGGTGCCGCAGTTCCTGTTTTCCGGCGCTCTTTTACCTCCCGACGCTATGCCGCTAGGAAAGCCCGTCAGCGTGGTCATGTCATCGCGTTGGATTTGGGAGGGGTTTATCAAAGCCACACATATGGGGGATAAGATCATAGCAGATCCCTGCCTGGCGTTCCCCAAGAGCGACAGGCAGCACCTGCCCGATGTGTTGAAGGAAGATTGCCCCTGTATGGGGGAGAGCATCTTTACCGATTGCGCCGATTTTCCCGGCATCTTGTCTCCTGATTTCTATGATGATATCGCCAAAGAAAAGCTGGCGATTCCTGAGCCTGTGGAACCTCCTCAGCCAACGGCCATCCCTTACCCTACCGCCTTGCCGTCGTTGACGCCGATCTTTACCCCCACGCCATTGGCATCGCCGACTCCGCTGCCAACTCCGTCGGATCCCTTTGGAATGGATGCCTATATGAACGCGCAGCGCGCTCAGGGTCAGGAACAGCAAGACGCCATCATGGATCAGTTCGAAGAATATCGTCTGCAAAGCCAGGATCAGGGCCAGGTCTACGCTGATATAATGGATTCGCAGGGGGATGAATATGCCGACATGCGCCAGGAACAGGCCGATGAATATACCGAGGCGATGCAGGATTACGGCGACGAGCGCGCCGAGTGGGTAAAGAATCGCGAGAAAGCCATCAATAGCGCCGAATCGTTGCTCGGCGCCATGTACGATGATTATGGATATGTCTTTAGCGGTTCGATTGTCAGCCGTTGGATGGCGCTGGGCTTGATTATGGCTGGATATGTCACGATTATGGTGATCTTCCAAAAGCGAAAGGATGTTGTATAACATCGCGCTACCTCCTGCCGCAACCAAAAAAATAACTGCAGAGAACCCTTCGATAAACTCAGGGCAGGCGCAGAGTTCGCCGAGTGAAAAATAATGCTAAAACTCTGCGCTCTCCGCGCACTCTGTGGTTAAAAATTTTCGCGGACGAGGCAAATGTAAGCGGAAATACTATAAAAGCGGAAGTAACTGCTCAGCCATCGAATAAATTCGAGGCTGGCATACAAAATCCACCTACGTGGATTGGACTTTCAACCGACGCAGGCTTGTGCTGAGCTCGCCGAAGTATCGGTTTCGCAAGGCAGCATCGATTTCCAA